>CAJMRU010000062.1 GCA_905215845.1 uncultured bacterium | reverse complement strand
AAATTTTTAAATAATTTCTAAAAATAAAATCTTTATAAAAAATATAAATATATCTTCGAAAAAAGGTTAGACATGTTAGACCATTATATAAATAGCATATTTGAGGTATACAAAAAAGGTAAAATGGAGGTTAGACCATAATGAAAAGTAAGGAACAAATAATAAATGATTCTATAAATCTTGAAACACCTCCTGCAGATTATAACTTATTGGAAATACATTGTTTTTTAGCATTAAAACAGTTATTAGTAATGTTTCATAATAAGCAGATAAGTACAGAAAATGCAACAAAAACAAAGCAGTTAGTATTAGCAGACTATGAAAAAAGAAGTAAAGAATATGAATTTCAAACATCAATGTTTCAAGAGCACATAGATCATATAAAAGAAACGGAAAATGAAAGAATAAAGTTACACAAGATGTTAAATGGTCAAGATGAATACAATAAGCCAATAACTGAAGAAAGCTTGTGTGAAACAATAAATATTTGTATAGAAATTATATCAAAAGTATTTAAGGAGGAATTTTTATAAATGGAAGAAAAGAAAGACACAAGAGTAGGTTTAATAAAATTAGAAGTTTTTGTAAATATAGATTCTTTAATGAATGGTAAAGATGCCCTTGAAGTAGATTTTAATTACAACAGAACATTTATAAATAAAAATATTAGAAAATTAGTAGAAAAATTTGCAGAAGATATTCAAGACTATATGAAGGAGGATGAAGAAAACAATGTTAATTTTGAGTCAAAATAAAAAATTAGCAACGGAAAGATTAGAGTTAAGTATAGAAAGTATCAATAGAATTATGGTAGAAGGTAATTCTGGAAGATTATATTTGTTAGGTGAATATGCAACTGAACAAAGAGCTAAAGAAGTATTGCAAGAAATAATAACTAGATATAAAAATTGGGAAAATATGAAAATAGGACAACCAAATGGATTGTACTTACCTGTTTATGAAATGCCAAAGGAGTGATAGAGAATGGTTGAATTTTTAAGTGGATTATTAATTGGAACTTTTATAGGAATTACTTTAATGTGCATTTTACAAATAGAAAGAGATGAGGAGAAATAAAGATGCAAAAACCAAAAATATGTAGATATTGTGGAAGTCCAGTTGTTTATACATCAAATGCAGAAATATATGGCAGAGAATATGGAGCAGGTAAATGTTATCTTTGCAGAAATTGTGGAGCTTTTGTAGGAGTGCATCCTGGAACTGATGAACCTCTTGGAACTTTAGCAGATGATGAATTAAGACAATGGAGAAAAACAGCACATTATTGGTTTGACCAAATTTGGAGAAAACCATTAAGAATTACAACAAGATATAAAGCTTATGGATGGTTAGCTGAACAATTAGGAATTTCAAGAGAATATACACATATTGGTATGTTTGAAAAAGAAGAATGTGAAGAAACAATAAGACTTGCACAAGAAAGAATAGAAAATTATAAAAACGGAAGGAGTGAGATATTTAAGTGCATTTAGAATTAAGAGATTACCAAAAGGAATGTTTAGACTTGATTGATAAATTAGAACCAGGATCATATTTAATACAAATGGCAACTGGATGCGGTAAAACAGCAACTTTTACAAACATAAAAAGAAAAGGTCGTGTACTAGTCCTAGCACACAGAGAAGAACTAGTTACACAACCTGTAAAATACTATGACTGTCCAGTTGGAATTGAGATGGGCAATCATAAAAGCAACAACGAGCCAGTCGTAATTGCTTCAGTAATGAGTTTAACACATAGGTTAGATAAATTCAAGTCAGATGACTTCGATATGATAATAACAGATGAAGCACATCATGCTGCAGCTAATTCTTACAGGAAAATATATCAATATTTTAAACCAAGATTGCATTTAGGTTTTACAGCAACACCAAACAGAGGTGATAATGTAAGACTAGATGATATATTTCAAGATATAATTTTTGAAAGAGATATTAAATGGGCAATACAAAATAAATACTTAACTGACATTTATTGCATGAGAGTAAATATTGGATATGATATTTCAAAGGTAGCAAAGAGAATGGGAGATTTTGCACCAGGAGAATTAGAAGAAGTAATGAATCAAGATGTATTAAATAATGCAATAGCTGAAGCATATAAAAAATATGCAAAAGGACAAACTTTAATTTTTGCTTGTAGTGTGAATCATGCTGAAGCAATAGCGAAAAAAATACCAGGAGCTGTTGCAGTAACAGCAAAAACTAAAAATAGAGATGAATTAATACAAAAGTTTACAAATCGAGAAATACCTGTACTTGTTAATTGTATGATATTTACTGAAGGAACAGATATGCCTCTTGTTGAAACTGTCATGATTGCAAGACCAACAAGTAATAGTAGTTTATATACACAAATGGTAGGAAGAGGATTAAGACTTTATCCAGGAAAAGAAAAACTTACTTTGATAGATTTAGTAGGTACAACAGGCAGAGCAAATTTGTGTACAGCACCATCTTTATTAGGAATAGACTTAAATACTGTTCCAGCAAGCAAACAAGATGAAATACAAGGAGACCTTTTTGATCTACCAGAATTGATAACTAAAAAAGCAGATTGTCCATCAAGTTGGATAAGAAATATAGAAATAGTAAATATCTGGGCAAAAGAACAAGAATACAACACACATGGGGTTAATTATTTCAAAATGCCAAATGGAGATATGGTAGTAAGTATCCCAAAAAGAAAAATAAGGATTCCAGCACAAGACGAACTTGGAAAAACAACACTAGGTGGTAAAAAAGTAAGTATGCAAAAGGCTTTTGATGAAGTGTATTTATATCTGAAAGAAAACTGTGCTGACTATGAGTATATTTGGAATATTGAATTGATAAAAAAATGGGGAAGAGTACCAGCAAGTGAAAAACAGATAAATCAAATTAAAAAGTTTATGAAAGATTTTGACACAGATAATTTAAATAAGATGCAGGCTTCACAAATTTTAAATAGATTATTTTGTAGGTAGGTGGTAAATATGGATTTTGATAATTATGGAGAAGTAGTAAATGGAGAAAATACTTATAATAGAATTACAGAAAATTTGATAAATTTTAGAAGTGTAATTATAGGTTGGACAGACGAAAAATATACACACTTGGATTTGTTATTTAATTATATACCTTATAAAAAAGGTATGCTTCAAAGAGGTTTGAGAGGTAATGAATTATATGTTTCTATTATCGGAAATGGAGCATTTGGCTTTGATATTGGTGATAGTGATAAGGCAGGAGGATATATTGCAGAAAAATTGAACATAGGTGGAGAACCTACTGTTACAAAATTAGCAGAATTAGTAAATAATATTATAAAAAGATTGTAGGTGATTAAATGCCAAGAAGAGGATACATATTTGAAAATCAAATTAAAAAAGTATGTGATTATGTAGAATCAATAGGTGGACATGCACACAAAAATTATCCAGAGAGATTACAAGATGGAACTTACATAAAAGGAGAGCCTTTTGATTATGAGATATTTCTATCAAATTACAAAGCAGTATTTGATGCAAAAGAATGTAAGAATAGAAAATGGCACATGGTTGATAAAGATATAAAACAATGCAATGAAATGAAAAAATGTAAAAATGCAGGTCTCAAAGCATATTTCTTAATATGTTTTGAGGGCTCTGATGTAAGAATGATAGATGTAGATACAGCAATAGCAACATTAAGAAGCGGAAGCAAGACAATATCTGCAGAAGGAAATCCAAGTTGGGATTTAATAAATATACTAGGAGGAAAAAGTAAATGAAATGTACAGACAAAGAATGGCAACATTGCAGAGTAGAAAAAATGGGATGTAGTGGTTGTTATTATGATGAAATAGAACCAGAAGAATATGTAAGATTTAAAGATGGGACAATAGACAAAATAATTAATATTATTGAAACACAAGGAAATCGAAAATTGATAGCTTTTGAAAAAAGAAATGGATATAAAAGCGATAAAGGAATTGTTAATTGGATTGCTAAACATGGTAAAAAGATATCTGATGTATTAGAAGAGGGAGATTTGATTTTTTGTAGAACTAAAAATTCTTCAGCTGTATATATGTCGAGAGTAACAAAATATCAAGGAGGTTTAGGAGCAAATTTTTATAGTTTAGAACAATTGAATATTATAAAAGTTATAACAAAAAAAGAATTAAAACAAACAGGATATGATGTCAAGGAGGTTTACTTTGAAAGTATTTAGATTTATGTCAAAGGTAGAATTTGAAAAATATAGAAATAATTTTACTTTGAAAAATGATAAAAAGCATAATGGAAAAACAAATTCAGTAGGGTTTTGTTTCTTAAATATAGAAGATTTTACTCCCGAAGAAGCAATGCACTTTTTAAGTGGAATAGCAACATTTGATGTATGTGCAATATTTGAAACAGATGAAAAGTTAAATAAGACTTATGGTATTTATGCAAAACCAATAAAAAGTACAGGAAGTCCAATTGAAGATTTAATGAATCTATTTTGTGGTTTCAATGAAAGATTCAAAGCTAATGAATATTGTGTAACAGAATACGATAAAAAAAGAATGAAATTGATAAAATATAGTGAGGAAATTTGGAAACAATGGAATCCAAAAGAAAAACAAGAAAAGTTGAAATGGGTGGAGGTATAAAGAAAATGAAAACTTGGGAAGAAATGACAAAGTTAAATAAAAGAAATAAATGGATGATTGTATTTTATGTTTTAATGGCGATTTTTGAAATAGGTGTAGCAGTATTTGAAAAAGAAGTAATATGGATAATTGTTTCCTTATTATGGATAAATATTGCAGTAATGGAATATTGTAATGCTAAACTTTTAAAAGGAAAAGAAGCAATAATAGATAGTCAAGATGAGTATATTAAAGCACAAGACAATATGATTGACGATTTATTAAAATATATTAATAGAAAAACAAAAATAATAAAAGTATCAGATATTAAAATACCTAAGGATTTTAGAAAACCTAATCCAAGAAAAATGAAAAACAGAATAGGGTATTACAATACATATAAACAATTTGCAGTACCAATTATTGTTGATAAAGATAATAATTTGATAGATGGCTATACATCATACTTAATCGCTAAAAAATATAATTTTAACAATATTCAGGTTCAGGTTAAATAGGAGGTAATGGTAATGGATGAAATAAATAAAATGATTAAAGCATTAGATAGAGATAACGAAAAAGAAATTGCAGAAATAAAAGAGTTGCAAGGTTGTTTTCAAAAATGTTCAAATATATTGAAAAGTGTTGTAAAACTATTAGAGGAATTAAACAATGAAGATGATGAAGAAAAGGCAGAAAAGATAATGAAAAAGATTGAACTAAAATCAGCAGAATTTATGGTTCAAATGATAAAAATAAATCAATTTAATAAGTAAGTAAACAAATTTATTTACTTACAAACTATATAAAACGAACACAATATCCTAGAAACAAGGAGGTGCTTACAAATGGCAATAGTTAAGGCAATATTTATATTTTTTGTTGGAATTTATGCTATATCTAAAATAGTGGATGGGATGAATAATAAATATATAACCAGCAAAGATAAGATTATCAATTTAGTAGAAATAGTTGTTAGTATTGTATTAACATTCATAATATTTAAAATATAGGAGGTACATAAGATGAAAGTTCAAGAAGTATTAGAGAATTATAATTCATTAAAAGCAAGTATAACTATTGTAAAAGGAGAGATACAAGAGCTAGAAAATGAAGTATTAGATGCAAAAAGTTCCAATTTAGATGGTATGCCAAAAGCAAAGGGATTTACAAGCTCAAGTATAGAAAACTATATTGCAGAAAAACAAGAAAAAATAAATAATAAAAAATGGTACATAACAAAAACGGAAATAAAATTAAAAATAGTGGAGGACTTAGTAAAAACATTAAAGAAATATAACCAGGATATTATTGATATGAGATTTTATCAAATGATGAGCATTGAAGAAATAGCTACAAAAAAAAATAGAGGATATGGAGCAATACAGAAAACTATTGATAGATCAATAAGAATTATGCAAAAAGAGTACAACAAAAATAAAATGTCT
>CAJMRU010000061.1 GCA_905215845.1 uncultured bacterium | reverse complement strand
TAGAATTAAATATATATATTGTACCTATTTTTATATTTTTATATTTTACATTTTTGTATATATCTAATAAAATCCATAAGAAATTTTTAAAAATGCAAGACAAGGAATTAGAAAATCAAGAAAAAATAAAAGAAGAAAAAGAAAGGAAAATAAATAAAAAAACATATGTATATATTGTGTATTTAATACTAACAAGTGCGAGTTTATATTTAATAGGAAATGAATTAGGAAACACTTTAGAACAATTAGCGAAAATATTTAAAATATCAGAAAATATACTTGGATTTTTATTAGGGTTTATAACAAGTATACCAGAACTAATAACTTTTTTTGAATCTCAAAAGCATTATAATAAACAAAAAGAAAATAAACTTTTAGGAGTAATTGAAGCAACTAATAATTTATTGACTTCTAATATGTTAAATTTGTTTATAATTCAAAATATAGGAATAATAATTTTTTTCATAATGAGATATTCTTTATAATTGTGAATTTTTGTGATTCGTAAGTCGTTCACACAAAATTCACAATATTTTTTAGCAAAAGATATTGACAAGTGCTAAAATAGGGTATAATATATAAAAAGATTAGCAATCAAAATGCAAGAGTGCTAAAAGAGGTGGAAAAATTGTTAGACAATAGAAAGAAAAAAGTTTTACAAGCAATAGTAGAAGAATACATAAATACAGCAGAACCTGTAAGCTCAAATTCGCTAACAAGTAATCACGGATTAAATTGTAGTAGTGCAACAATAAGAAATGAAATGGCTGACTTAGAAAAATCAGGATATTTAGATAAAACACATACTTCAAGTGGTAGAATACCTTCAGAAAAAGGATATAGGTACTATGTTGATGAATTGTTAAAAGAAGATGATATAAGTTTAGAAGAAATAAAATATATTAGTTCTAAGTTAGAAACAAAAGTAAATGAAATAGAAGATTTAACTAAGATTGCAGCAAATACAATATCAGAGGTTACACATTATACGACAGTTTCAATAGGGCCAAAAGCAACTAGTCAAATAATAGAAGAAATAAAATTTATCCTATTAGGAACAAGAATGATGATGGCAGTTATATTGACAGATACAGGAATGATAAAAGAAACGATCATAAAGTTTGACGAAGATATAACACAAAAGCAAGTAGAAACTATGAACTATATGTTCAATAATAAATTAAAAGGTCAACCGATAGAAACAATCGATAGACCGTTAGAAGAATATTTATATGATGAAATGACATATAGTGTAAATGTTATAAAACCAATAATAGAACAGATAAAAAAAGTACTTCAAGATGAACAAATATATTTAGAAGGAGCTAACAAATCTTTTGATTTACCAGAATTTAATAGTTTAGAAGTTGCAAAAAATTTTATAAATGTCTTAGATACAAAAGAACTCGTTTCAGATATGTTAAATTCAGGATTTGCTGATGATATACATGTATATATTGGAGAGGAGAATCAAAAAGAGGAGTTAAAAGATTTTAGTGTAGTAACATTTAAACACAAAGTAAATGGAAAAGATGTAGGAACAATAGGAATTATAGGACCGAAAAGAATGGATTATTCAAAAGTAATTTCAGTTATGAAATATATAAATAAAAAATTGAAAGAAATTGAATAGAAAGGTGGAGAAAAATGCCAGAAGATAAAGAAGAATTAAAAAAAGAAAATAAGGAAGAAAAGAAAAATAAAAAAGTACAAGAAATTGTACCAAAAGAAGATTATGATGAATTAGATGACAGATATAAAAGAATATTAGCAGAATTTGAAAATTACAAAAAAAGAAGTAGTAAAGAAAGAGAAAACTTATATAATTCTATATTATCAGATGTTGTAGAAATTATTTTACCAGTATTAGATAATTTAGAAAATGCAGCAAAAGTTGAAACAAAAGACGAAAACTACAAGCAAGGAGTAGAATTAGTTTTAAAACAATTTAAAGATGTTTTAAAATCAAAAGGAATAGAAGAAATAAAAACAGAAGGAGAAACTTTTGATCCAGAATTACATGAAGCAGTAAGTAGTATTCAAGATGAAAATTTTGGAGAAAAAGAAATTGCTCAAGAATATAGAAAAGGCTATAAACTAGGAAATAAAGTTATAAGACATTCAATGGTTGTAGTTGCAAACTAGAAATAAAAAATGAAAAATTTTTAGGTTAAAGATGATTTATCCGATTTTTAAAGCACAAATTTGGGTCGAAGTGATTTTGGGGTCGGAGACAAAAATCATCATAGCTTAAGTTTAAATAGAAAATTAGGATGATGATTTTTGTCTCCGACCCCAAAATCACCATCAAAGGAAAGGAAGTTAAAAAATTATGGGAAAAATTATAGGAATTGACTTAGGAACAACAAATTCATGTGTAGCAGTAATGGAAGGAGGAGAACCAGTTGTAATACCAAATGCAGAAGGAAATAGAACAACTCCATCAGTTGTTGCATTTTCAAAAAATGGTGAAAGATTAATTGGTCAAATAGCAAAACGTCAAGCTGTTACAAATCCAGATAATACTGTTATTTCAATAAAAAGAAAAATGGGAACTAATGAAAAAGTTAATATAGATGGAGATTCATTCTCTCCACAAGAAATATCAGCAATGATATTACAAAAATTAAAAGCAGATGCTGAAAATTATTTGGGACAAAAAGTAACACAAGCAGTTATAACAGTACCAGCATATTTTAGTGATAGCCAAAGACAAGCAACAAAAGATGCAGGAAAAATAGCAGGACTAGAAGTATTAAGAATTATAAATGAGCCAACAGCAGCATCACTTGCTTATGGAATGGATAAAGAACAAGATCAAAAAATAATGATATATGACTTAGGTGGAGGTACTTTTGACGTATCAATACTAGATATTGGAGATGGAGTATTTGAAGTTTTAGCAACAAATGGTAATACACATTTAGGAGGAGATGACTTCGACCAAGCAATTATAGATTATTTAGTAGATGAATTCAAAAAATCAAATGGAATTGATTTAAAAACTGATAAAATGGCAATGCAAAGATTAAAAGAAGCAGCAGAAAAAGCAAAAATAGAATTATCAGGAGTACAACAAACACAAATCAATTTACCATTTATAACAGCAGATAGTACAGGACCAAAACATTTAGATATGACATTAACAAGAGCAAAATTTGAAGAATTAATTCATGATTTAGTAGAAGCAACTGCTGGACCAGTTAATCAAGCTTTAAAAGATGCAGGATTAAGTGCTTCAGAAATCCATAAAGTATTATTAGTTGGAGGATCTACAAGAGTTCCAGCTGTTCAAGAAGCAGTAAAAAGAATAACAGGAAAAGATGCTGATAAAGGTATAAACCCAGATGAATGTGTTGCAGTAGGTGCAGCAATACAAGGTGGAGTTTTATCAGGAGATGTAAAAGATTTAGTTTTATTAGACGTAACACCATTATCATTAGGAATTGAAACATATGGTGGAGTATTTACAAAATTAATCGAAAGAAATACAACAATACCAACTAAAAAATCACAAGTATTCTCAACAGCAGCAGATGGTCAAACATCAGTAGAAGTTCATGTATTACAAGGTGAAAGAGAAATGGCTGCATACAATAAAACATTAGGAAGATTCCAATTAACAGGAATTCCAGCAGCACCAAGAGGAGTACCACAAATCGAAGTAACATTTGATATAGATGCAAATGGTATAGTACATGTATCAGCAAAAGATATGGCAACAGGAAATGAACAAAATGTATCAATAACAGCTTCAACAAACTTAACAGATGAAGATATTGACAAAGCTGTAAAAGATGCAGAAGCACATGCAGCAGAAGATAAAAAGAAAAAAGAAGAAATAGAAGTAAAAAATAATGCTGAAAGCTTAATATATAATAGTGAAAAAACACTAAAAGATTTAGGTGATAAAATAAGTGGAGAAGAAAAAGCAAAAGTAGAAACAGAAATAGACAACACTAAAAAAGCATTAGAAACAAACGACACAGAAAAAATTAAAGAAGCAACAGAAAAATTAACAAAAGTATTCTATGATATGTCAGAACAATTATACAAAACTGCAAATCCAAATGGAGCAGCAGGAGCTAATCCAAACCAAGCTCAAGCAGAAGACGCAAGTAACAATGAACAAAATGGAAATGTATATGATGCAGACTACAAAGTAGAAAATGACGAAGATAAAAAATAATAAATAGAGTTAAGTATGAGGTTGGAATTTAAAAATAAAAATCCAACCTCAAACTTTAGCAAAAGATTTAAACTAAAAGAATAAATACATAAAAAGTTTCCAATTGTATTTACAGCTAGAAAATAATAAAGTAAAATGAAATGGTAACTAAAAAAATAATGTATTGAATAATATGAAAATTATAAAAGATTTATCCAAGTGAATAATTATAAAGAGGAGGATAGAAAATGGCTAGCAAAAGAGATTATTACGAGGTTTTAGGTGTAAATAAAAATGCAACAGATGACGAGTTAAAAAAAGCATATAGGAAACTTGCCAAAAAATATCACCCAGATGCAAATCTAGATAATAAAGCAGAAGCAGAAGCAAAATTTAAAGAAGTAAATGAAGCATATGAAACATTATCAAATCCACAAAAAAGAAGAATGTATGACCAATTTGGACCAGATGGACCACAAGGTTTTGGAGGAGGAGCAGGAGGACCATTTGGAGGTCAAAATGGTTATTATTCATATAGTAGCTCAGGTTTTGATGGCTTTGGAGATTTTGGAGACTTAGGAGATATTTTTTCTTCATTCTTTGGAGGAGGTTTTGGAGGAAAAAGCTCAAGAAAACAAAATGGACCAAAGAAAGGTGCTGATTTAAACCTTCAATTAGATATAACTTTTGAGGAAGCTTTTCTAGGTGTTGAAAAAGAAATAATAATAAATAGAAATGAAGAATGTTCACATTGCCATGGAACTGGAGCAAAACCTGGAACATCTGTTAGTAAATGTCCAGAGTGTAATGGAACAGGTCAAGTAAGGCAAGTTCAAAATACAATATTAGGGCAAATGCAAACTACAAGAACTTGTGCTACATGCCATGGTAGTGGAGAAATAATAAAAGAACCTTGTGATATTTGTAGAGGAAAAGGAAAAGTAAGAAAACAACCAAAAATAAAAGTAAAAATACCTGCTGGAATAGACAACGGTCAAACAGTCGTGTTAAGAGGAGAAGGCGAACCAGGAGAAAAAGGTGGACCAAAAGGAGATTTATATATTACAGTAAAAATAAAAAGACATAGTATTTACACAAGAAGTGGAAATAATGTAATATGTGATATTCCAATAAGTATAACACAAGCAACTTTAGGAGCAGAATTAGAGATTCCAATGGTTGATGGAAGCAAAGAAAAATATAAAATACCAGATGCAACACAAACAGGAACAAAATTTGTAATAAAAAATAAAGGGTTTAAATCTGTTAATTCAAATATAGTAGGAGATTTTATATTTAATGTAGTAGTACAAACTCCAAAAAAATTAACAAAAGAACAAAGAGAATTATTAGTTCAATTAGCAAAAACAATGAATGAACAACCACCAATCAAAAAAAGAGGATTATTTGGGTAAAAACTATTTACGAATAGAAAAAAAGATAGTATAATAATACAAATAAATTGCAGAAGGAGGAATTTTTATGCAGTGTGTAAAAATCAAAGGCAAATTTAATAATTATGAGGAGGAACTCAACCGGATAATTAAGGAACAACGAAAGAAAAATCAGTATTTGAAAGATGCATATTTAGAAAACAATACCATTATATTGGCATTTTCTGTAAATGAAAATGCTATATGTAAGAAAAGAGTTATTGCGGTTCAAGGGAAGATTAAAAATTATAAGGGGAAATATGATTTTATAAAGACACAGACGGATAAAAGAAGAAAATTCGGGCATCATATGTATGTTACTTGGGCAGTAATAAAATGTTTGGAATTTGATGGTAAATATCTTCTGTTTATATCCAGGAAGAGGAAAGGATATCATCGAAAGAAACGATAAGAAAAATAAGAAGTGGAAATGACAAAAGTTGTTTCCGCTTTTTATTTTCATTATACTAGACATATCTATTAAAAAACTATATAATATAA
>CAJMRU010000060.1 GCA_905215845.1 uncultured bacterium | reverse complement strand
ATTATATTAATTTTATTAGTTATATTTATAGGAATGTATGTAAATAGAAAAATAGAGATAGATAATAATACCGTGTCAGTATCAGAAGTAGAAGAAATAGAAACATATATGCAAAAAATATATATGTGGAGAGAAATAACAGAAGAAGCTTTACCAATATTTGACAATATAAATAATGCAAATGATATATGGATATGGGAAGTAGTGAAAAAGAACTTAGAAGAATATGAGTTAACATATGAAAAGATACAAGAAAAGGCAAAAGAAATTTTTGGAGAAAACTTTACAAAAAGTTTCCCTAAAGAAGGTACAGAATATTTAGTATATGATGAACAAAAAAATGTATATAATGCAATAGGAATGGGACTTGACCAAGAAGATGATAGCTTTTTATTAAATAGAATAGAAAAAGATAAAGAACAATATAATGTTGAAATTATTGAATATTTAGTTGACTATTCAGAATTTGGAACTGAAACAGAAAATACAGAAGAAAAGAATATCAAAATAAAAAATTTAAAAGAAGAGACAATTGCAACTATAAAAAGTACAGAAGATGAAAGCAAAATAATAGACTTAGTAAAAGAAAATGCTGATAAATTTACCAAAAAAGAAATTGTACTAAACAAGAATAGTGAAAATAAGATATATATTTCAAGTGTTAGTGAAAATAAATAAAAGTTTATAGGTAAAAACTTTAAAAAAACCTAAATACTATATAAGGGAGAGAAAACTATATTTAATTATCTAGATATAGTAAGATATTAAAAAATAAAAATGGAACAAAACAAACTAGTAAAATGTGAAATATGTCCACATAAATGTAAAATAAATAGAGAAATAGGAAATATTGGACGATGCAAAGCAAATGATAAAGTTAAAATTGCATTATACTCAATTCATAAATTTGAAGAACCATGTATAACAGGAAACAATGGTTCAGGAACAGTATTTTTTTCTAATTGTAATTTAAATTGTATCTATTGTCAAAATTATGAAATTAGTCAATTAGGAAAAGGAAAAGAAATAACAATTAATGAATTAGCTGATATATTTATAGAATTACAAAATAAAAATGTTGAAAACATAAACTTGGTAACTCCAACAAGTTACGCATTACATATAATTGAAGCAATAAAAATAGCAAAAAGAAATGGATTAAAAATACCAATAATATATAATACAAATGCATATGAAAATGTTGATACTTTAAAATTGTTAGAAGGATATATTGATGTCTACTTACCAGATTTGAAATATTATGATAATGAATTAGGTAAAAAATATTCTAAAATAGACAACTATTTCGACATTGCTACGAAAGCAATAAAAGAGATGTATAGACAAGTGGGACCAACAAAGATAAATGAAAGTGGAATAATACAAAGAGGAGTAATGATTAGACATTTGGTATTACCAAATAACATAGAAAACAGTAGAAATATCTTAAAATGGATAAAAGAAAATATAGATGAAAAAGTATATATAAATATAATGGCACAATATTTTCCTACATATAAGGCAAAGGAAGATGAAGTATTAAACAGAAAACTAACAAAAAGAGAATATGAGGAAATAGAAAATTATGTATATGAATTAGGTATAGAAAATGGTTATATGCAAGAATTAGGGGAGCATGAAGAAGAGTATGTACCTAAATGGAACTTGTAGGAAAATATGGAATTTAATAATCGAAAATATAGAAGCAAAAAATGTAGCAAAAAATTTTACTATATGATATACTTAAAATTGTAAAATGCAAAGAAACCAAAAAGCTTTTATAATAAGATGTATCTTTTAATAAAACGAGAAAGGAATGAATTTTATATGACACAAGCAGATGAACAATTTATAAAAAACTGTAAAGAAATTATAAAAAATGGATATTCATCAAAAGGGACAAATGTGCGCACAAGATGGGAAGATGGAGAAGAAGCAAACTATATTTCAATAGTTGGAGTTCAAAATAAATATGATGTTGGAAAGGAATTTCCAATGATAACACTTAGAAATAATACAAAAACAATAAAAAATGCAATTGATGAAATTTTGTGGATATGGCAAAAAAAGTCTAATAATGTAGATGAATTAAATTCACATATATGGGATCAATGGGCTGGAGAAGATAGAACAATAGGAAAAGCTTATGGATATCAATTAGCAAAAAAATATAAATTTAAGACAAAAGAAGGAATACAAGAAATGGATCAAGTAGACTATGTTTTGTATTTATTAAAAAATGATCCATCAAGTAGAAGAATAATGACAAATTTATTTAATCATGAAGAATTAAGAGATATGAACTTAGAACCATGTGCATATGGAACACAATGGTTAGTTAAAGAAAACAAACTGCATCTAATATTAAATCAACGCTCACAAGACATGTTAACAGCAAATGGATGGAATGTAATGCAATATGCAGCATTACAATATATGTTTGCACAAGTTTCTGGATTAGAAGTAGGAACATTAACACACAACATAGGAGACTGTCATATTTATGATAGACATATACCACTAGTAGAAAAATTAATAGAAGCAGAACCAATAGATGTAAAACCTAAATTAATAATAAATAATCCAACAAATAATTTTTATGAATTTAAAGTAGAAGATTTTGAAATTCAAAATTATGACTATAATAAAGAAGTAAAAATAGGAAAAATTCCAGTTGCGATTTAGAATTGAGTTCTAAATCCTGATTTCGGGGTCGGAGACAAAAATCATCTTCATAAATATCGTTCGAAATCAAGATTTAGTATGATAAAAAATATATGAAATAAATTTGGGGATAGGAGAAAGATGATTTTTGTCTCCGACCCCGAAATCAGGAGGTAAAAAATGTTAAGTATAGTAGTAGCAAAAGCAAAAAATAATATAATAGGAAAGGATAATAAATTATTATGGCATTTGTCAGATGATTTAAAAAGATTTAGAGCATTAACAGAAGGTCATACAATAATAATGGGAAGAAAAACTTTTGAGTCGTTAGGAAGAGTTCTTCCTAATCGTAAACATATTGTATTTAGTAATAACCCAGACTTTAAAGTTAATGATGAAAATGTAGAAGTTGTTCATTCTTTACTACAAATTCAACAATACATAGAATCAGAAGAAGAAGCATTTGTAATAGGGGGAGCGATGATATATAATTTCTTAATGCCATATGTAAGTAAAATGTATGTAACAGAAATCGAAAAGGAATTTGAAGGAGATGCATTCTTTCCAAGAATAGATGATAAAAAGTGGAAAGAAATAAGTAGAGAAAAAGGTCCAGAAGATGAAGAAAATAATTTTGAATATAATTATGTGATATATCAAAAGAGTTAGAGTGCAATAAGAAAAATATTATATTTGATTAATACAACTCACTAGTTAATCTAATTTAAGTGATAGTGTGTGAAGATTTGAGTGAAATCTTCTGCACATAGTATAAAAAGAAAGCTTTAGGTAAAAATATTTTTGGGAGGAAAAGAGAAAATGTTTAAACCTAAAGCTATTTATTTTGAGAAAGATATTGAAAATTATCAACTAGGAAAAGAACTGTTAGAAAAATATAAAGATATTCCAAAAGTAGAAATATCAAATCACAACAATATAGAAGAAATGAGAAAGAAATCAAACAAAGAATTTCCAAATATGAAAAGAAATTTGATTATAGGTGTAAGGAAAACACATAATTTTGTAGAAAATCACAAGACCTCAGATTTTTTAGTACCATATACTTCATCAGGTTGTACAGCTTCTTGTATGTACTGTTATTTAGTTTGTAATTATAACAAATGTGCATATTTAAGATTATTTGTAAATAGAGAAAAAATGTTAGAAAAAATAATAAAAGTAGCAAGTAAATCTGATAAAAATTTGAACTTTGAAATTGGAAGTAATAGTGATTTAATATTAGAAAATACAATAACTAATAATTTAGTGTGGACAATAGAAAATTTTAAAAATACAGAAAAAGGCACATTAACATTTCCAACAAAGTTTGATATGGTAGATAGTATTTTACCTTTAAAACATAATGGAAAAGTAACAATTAGAATGAGTGTAAATCCTGAAGAAATTATAAACAAAGTAGAATTTGGAACATCAAGACTAACAGGAAGAATACAAGCAATAAATAAGCTAAAAGAAGCAGGATATAATGTAGGAATTTTGATAGCACCAGTAATATTAGTTGATAATTGGAAACAATTATATTGTGAATTAATAGAAAGGCTAAATAATGAATTATCAGAAAAAGTAAAAAAAGATGTATTTTTTGAAATTATATTTATGACATATAGTTTTGTTCATACAAAAATAAATGAAGAAGCATTTCCAAATGCAATCAATTTATATAATAAAGAATTGATGACTGGCAGAGGAAAAGGAAAATATATGTATAAAAATGAAATTAGAAAAGATGGTGAGAAGTTTTTTATAGAAAAAATGAATAAGTATTTTCCTGATAATAAGATTGAGTATATTGTATAAATATAGTATATGAAAAAATATCAAAGGAAAAATGTGATTTTTCTTTAAAAAAGAGCTGGAATTTTGTGAGAAAATAGGTTAATATAAGTGGGGTTTTGTGATTTAGTATATTTATACCAAAAATATATGATAATATTAAAACAATTTTAAGGAAAAATAAAAAAATCCTATTCTTATTTCACAATGATTGTGATATAATGAACTATAAATAAAAATTCCTAAAAAAGGAAGTGGATAATATGTCATATATAGAATTTAGAAATGTATGTAAAGAATATAAAATGGGAGAAATCACAATAAAAGCACTAGATAATACTAATTTTCAAATAGAAAAAGGGGAACTAGTGGTAATTGTCGGACCAAGTGGTGCTGGAAAAACAACAACTTTAAATATATTAGGAGGAATGGATACAGCAACTAGGGGAGAAGTAATTGTCGATGGCAAAAATATAACAAAATTAAAAAATAAGGAATTAATTAAATATAGAAGAGAAGATATAGGATTTGTATTCCAATTTTATAATCTAGTTCAAAACCTAACAGCAGTAGAAAATGTAGAACTAGCAACACAAATATGTAAAGACTCTTTAGACCCAGAAGAAGTTATAGAAAAAGTAGGCTTAGCAGATAGAAAGAAAAACTTTCCTTCTCAGTTATCAGGAGGAGAACAACAAAGAGTTGCAATTGCAAGGGCAATAGCTAAAAATCCAAAGCTACTATTATGTGATGAACCAACAGGGGCGTTAGATTATAAAACAGGAAAACAAATTTTAAAATTATTGCAAGATACAGCAAGAAAAGAAAAAATGACAGTTTTAATAATTACGCATAATGCAGCAATAGCACCTATGGCAGACAAAGTAATAAGATTTAAGAATGGTACAGCAGAAAGTGTAGAAATTAACGAAAAACCATTACCAGTAGAAAATATTGAATGGTAAAAATAAAAAATGCTAAGGAGGTGAATTGGGGATGAAAAATAAAAAAGGGAAATCACAAATGTCACCTAAGCGGAACTAAAAAACATAAAATGAAAAAAGCATTATTAAAAGATAGTTTCAAAGAAATAAAAGTTTCATATAAAAGATTTATTTCAATATTACTTATGGCACTTTTAGGAGTTGGATTTTTTTCAGGATTAAGAGCAACTTCTCCAGATATGGTAAACACTATTGATAAATATTTCAAAAACCAAAATGTATATGATATAGAAGTATTATCAACATTAGGTCTTACTAATGAAGACTTGGAAGCAATAAAAAATGTAGAAAATGTTGAACAAGTTTATGGTACATATAGTAAAGATACTTTAATAAAAATAAATGATAAAGAAATAGTAACAAAAATCTTATGTTTAGAAGATGTTAATAAACCAGTAATAGTAGAAGGGCGAGAGCCACAAAATGAAGCAGAATGTTTAGTAGAAGAAGGCTTTTTAAAAAGTGCAAACAAGAAAATAGGAGACAAAATACAAGTAGAACCAGAAACTATGGAAGATGGAACAGAAGAAAATGAAGAATTTCTGAAAGAAAAGGAATTGACAATAGAAGGAACAGCTAGAAGTCCATTATATATTTCAAGAGAAAGAGGAACATCAAAATTAGGTTCTGGAAGTATTAATTATTATATTTATGTATTAAAAAATA
>CAJMRU010000059.1 GCA_905215845.1 uncultured bacterium | reverse complement strand
AAAAATAACTATTTTACATATAAAAATACATAAAATAGTTATCTAAAATAAAAACTATGCATAATCTTTATTTAATTTTAAGCCATAGCTGCGTTTAATTTTTTTGATAAGTTAGATTTTTTTCTAGCTGCTGTGTTTTTAACAATAACACCTTTTGAACAAGCTTGGTCTATTTTTTTAGTTGCTTCAGAAAATAGAACTTTAGCTTCTTCTAAATTTCCAGCTTCAATAGCTGATTCAAATTTCTTAACAGCTGATTTATATCCAGATTTTATCATATTATTTCTTAAAGTTTTTTTCTCAATTACTTTAACTCTTTTTTTAGCTGATTTAATATTTGGCATATCTATAAGCACCTCCTCTTAGTCTATATTACACTATAACATATGATATTCTAACATAATATTTTGTAAAATGCAAGTAAAATTCAAAATTATTATTGTAATATTAAAAAACTTATGATATATTGTAATAGAAATGGAGTGATTTATATGATAGCTATAGGTTGTGACCATGGTGGATACAAATTAAAAGAAGAAATAAAAAAATATTTAGAAGAAAAAAATATAGAATATAAAGACTTTGGATGTATGAATGAAGAAAGAGTAGACTACCCTAATATAGCCAAAGAAGTTGCAAAAGCAGTTCAAAGTAAAAAATGTGAAAAAGGGATTCTAATATGTCGTTCAGGAATTGGAATGAGCATGGTAGCAAATAAATTTAAAGGAATCAGATGTGGACTATGCCATGATGAATTTACAGCAAAATATTCAAGACTACATAATGATAGTAATATTCTTGCAATGGGAGCTGATGATGTAACAACTAATGATGCAATATGCATATTAAGAATGTGGCTTGCAACAGAATTTGAAGGTGGAAGACATAAAGAAAGAATTGAATTAATAGAAGAAATAGAAAAAGAAAACATGAAATAACATGGAGGAATTTTTATGTGGGGAGATATAGCGATAGCATTTCTATTAGCTTTTATTGTGACCTTTATGGCAACACCATATACGATAAAAATTGCACATAAAGTAGGAGCAGTAGATGTACCAAAAGACCAAAGAAGAATGCATAAAAAAGCAATGCCGAAATTTGGAGGGCCAGCAGTAATATTAGGATTTCTAGTATCTGTAATATACTTATTAATAGTAATGAGCATGGAAAATACTATTAATTTATTTGGAACTGAACAATATGGAATGAAACTATTAGGAATATTTTTAGGAATACTAATAATTTCAATTACCTGTATAATAGACGATATAAAAACTATAAAACCATTAACAAAATTAGCAGGACAAGTTCTAGCAGCAATAGTAGTAGTTGCTTTTGGAGTAAGAATAAATGAATTGCAGATTCCATTTGTGCAAGATGCACAAGCACAAGAAATATTTTCAATATTTATAACAATAGTATGGATCGTTGGAGTAACAAATGCAATAAATTTAATAGATGGATTAGATGGCTTATCATCAGGAATATCAGTAATATCAGCAATATCATTATTAATAATATTTGTGTTAAATGATTCACCAATGGTGGCGATATTGTTAATAACAGCATTAGCTGGAGCATTAGTTGGATTTTTACCATTCAACTTCTCGCCAGCAAAAACATTTATTGGTGATACAGGTTCAAATTTTTTAGGTTTTTCACTATCAATAATATCAATATTAGGAGTAGCAAAGACATACACAGTAGCAGTAATTGTATTACCACTAATAGTATTAGGATTGCCATTATTTGATACATTTTGGGCAATAATTAGAAGATTAATAAAAGGAAAATCAATAAAAGCAATATTCAAAGCAGATAAAGGACATTTACATCATAGAATAGTAGCAAAAGGATTTAGTCAAAAACAAGCTGTACTAATATTATATGGAATTTCTGCAACATTTGGAATATTTGCAGTAATAATGTTAGAAAGCGGAGTATGGAAAGCACTATCATTCTTATTAATGGTAATTGTTGCAATAGCTTTAGGATATAGAAACTTTAAAACAGAAAGATCAGAAACACAAAGATATGAATGTATAGAATGTAAATACATATATAATCCAAAATTCGGAAATGAAAAAGCAGGAATAAAACCAGGAACACCATTTGAAGACCTACCAAAAGATTGGGTATGCCCAGTTTGCGGAGAAGGAAAAGATATGTTTGAAATACATAATTAAATGATTTTGGGGTCGGAGAGAAAAATCACTCTGACCCCAGAATCATTTTAAATTTTACCATGATTTTTGTCTCCGACCCCAAAATCACCTCGTTCCCAACCCAAAAATTATTCTAATTATAGAATTAATTTACAAAATTAATTTACAAAATTAACAAAAAAACTATACAAAAATTAAAAAGTAATGATATAATTAGGCAAATACTTAAATATATGAAATGGAGGAAAAAATTTTGGGAAATATAGTATTATTAGATGATTTAACAATAAACCAAATAGCAGCAGGAGAAGTTATTGAAAGACCAGCATCTGTAATAAAAGAGATGGTAGAAAATTCAATAGATGCAGGGGCTAATAATATAACAGTTGAAATAAAAAATGGCGGAATATCATATATAAAAGTAACTGATAATGGAAAAGGAATAGCACAAGATGACTTAGAAATAGCATTTGAAAGACATGCTACTAGTAAAATAAGGTCAGCAGATGATTTAGATACAGTAACATCTATGGGGTTTAGAGGGGAAGCTTTAGCAAGTATTGCAGCTATTGCGACAGTTGAATTAGTATCAAAAACGAAAGAACAAGATGTAGGATATAAAGTAGTAGTAGAAGCAGGAGAAATATTAGATAAAGAAGAAACTGCATGTCCAACAGGGACATCAATAACGGTAAGAAATTTATTTTTTAATACTCCTGTAAGATATAAATTTTTAAAAAAGGATTATACAGAATCAGGATATGTTGAAGATGTAATTACAAGAATAGCTTTAGTTAATCCTAACATTGCAATAAAATTAATTAACTCAGGAAAAACTGTAATACAAACAAATGGAAATGGAGATATGAAAAGTGTTATTTATAGTATATATGGAAAAGATATAGCTAATGGAATAATGGAAGTATCATATAAATATGAAGACATAAATATTACAGGAGTAATAGGGAAACCAGAAATTGCAAGGTCAAATAGATCAAATCAATTATTTTTTGTTAATAAAAGATATATAAAAGATAAAGCTTTAACAGCAGCAACAGAACAAGCATATAAAGGATTAATACCAATAGGAAAATTTGGATTTGTAGTATTAAATATAGATATGAATCCAGCGAAAGTAGATGTGAATGTGCATCCAGCTAAATTAGAAGTAAGATTTGAAGAAGAAAGCAAGATATTTCAAGCAATATATCATTCTATAAAAGATAGCTTATTAAAAACAGAATTAGTTGCAAATTCTGAAAAGTCAATACATACAGAAGAAAATAATAACACCAATGAACAAAAAAATAACTCATATAGAGAACTTTCTTTTGAAGAAAGACTTAAGAATCTAAAAGAATCTAAAAAAGAAAATCAAGCAGGAGGACTTTTCTCATTTAGAAAGCAAAATCAAAAGCAAATAGAAGAATATACCGAAGAAGAAAGTAAAATAAAAACTAATGTAGTAGAAGACAACTTGAAAAATAATTCTAAAGTTGGAGAACCAATAAATACTTCAGATATTTTAGAACAATTAAAAAGATTAAAAGAAAATATGGAAATGGAAATCCAAAACAAAGAAAGCTTAAAAGATGAGCAAAATCAAAAATTAGAAGAGAACAGCACAGAATATGTAGTAAATAAAGATGTTAAAGAAGAGATATTGAATAAAACAGAGAAAAATTTAGAAGATGGAATTTTTGAAGAAATAACAAAAGAAAGTGCAGATGAAAATATAAAAAAAGAAACAAGCCTTAACACTACAAACCAAGTAGAATCAACAGTTTCAGAACAAACTGTGGAAAATAAAGAAGAGCAAATAAAAGAGATGGATTTAAAAACAGAAGAAATTATAGAAAAAATAGAAAATCCAGAAATAAAACAAGAGTTTAAAGAAATAAAAGAGAAAATGCAAAAACTAAATGATAATCCACAGGTTGTTACTGATGATTTCAATGAAATGTACACAAAATTATTTGGAAATCCACCAATACAAGAAACAAAAGAAGAAGAAAAAGGCATAAATGTAAATGATATTATAAACAGTAATGTATCAATGTTTGATGAAATAGAAGAATATAAAAAGCCAAATTATAAATTTATCGGAATTGTATTTAAAACATATATAATATTAGAAATAGACCAAGAAATGTATATTTTAGACCAACATGCAGCACATGAAAGAATTATGTATGAAAAGGTAAAGAAAAATTATTATAGTGAAACTTCAAAAGATTCTCAAATGTTATTATTACCAGATGTAATAACATTAACTCACAAAGAAATGGATATTGCAAAAGAAAATATGCAAATGTTTGAAAAAGCAGGATTTTCTTTAGAAGAATTTGGGGAAAATACAATAAAATTAACAGGAGTTCCAACTGTATGCATAGACTTAGATAATAAAGAACTATTTCTAGAAACTTTAGATGAAATAAATACAGTAGCAAGAACTGCAAAACAAGAAAAAGAAGAAAAATTTATAGCAACAGTAGCATGTAAAGCAGCAGTAAAGGCAAATATGGCATTAGATATTCAAGAAGTAGAAAGTTTAATGGATAAATTATTAGCTTTACCAAATCCATTTACTTGCCCTCATGGAAGACCAACAGCTATAAAAATGACAAAATACGATATAGAAAGAAAATTTGCAAGGAAGTAAGAAAAACAGTAAAAGAGTATAACAAAGAAACTAATGAAAATAACAAAGAAAGGAGCATGTAATATATTAATAAAATATATATTACATAAGAAAATAAATGACAATTATACTAATAGTTACAATTTTTATATTTGTAATAAGTGCTATATGGATATGGAATAATTTGGGTAGCATGGAAAAAAACAAAAAAATAGGATTTATAGCAATAGGATTTGTGGTAATGTATATAATAACTTTATTAATATTTTTAACAACAAAAGGAGCAATAAATTATCCAAATGCTGAAATAGAAAATATAATAAGAAATACATTGGTAATGATTTTTACTGGGCTAAATTCACTAATAATTTTGCCATACTTAGCTAAATTGTTAGGAAAAACAATAGAATCAGAAATCGAAAAAGAAGAGATAACAAAAAAAGTTATTATCATATTAATAGTATTTCTAGTAGCAATTTTTATGGAAGCAAGTTATCTAAAAAGCACACAACAAGGAATATTAAATATATATGGTGAGGTACAAAATGCAGAAAGATAAGGTTATAGTAATATGTGGGCCAACAGCTTCAGGAAAAACAGCGTTATCTATTGAACTAGCAAAAAAAATTGATGGAGAAATAATATCATGTGATTCAATGCAAATTTATAAAGATATGGATATAGGAACAGCAAAGCCAACAAAGGAAGAAATGCAAGGAATACCACATTATCTATTAGATTTCGTTTCTCCAAATGAAAGATATAGTGTAGCAGATTATAAAAAATCAGCAAAAAAAGCTATAAAAGAAATTATAGAAAAAGGAAAAACTCCAATAATTGTTGGAGGAACAGGTCTATATTTAGATAGTTTGATATATGAAATAGAATACCAAGAAATAGAATTTGACAAAGAATATAGAAAAAAATTAGAAGAGCAAGTAGAATTAAAAGGCTTAGAAAAATTATATGAAAAAGCCAAAAATATAGATCCATTAGCAATAGAAAAAATAAGCAAAAATGATAAAAAAAGAATTCTAAGAATTTTAGAAATTTATCATGCAACAGGAAAAAATAAAACAGAACAAGAAAAAGAATCAAGAAAAAATGAAGTAGAATATGATTATAGAGTTTATGCATTAGATTGGGATAGAGAAAAACTATATAATAGAATAAACAAAAGAGTAGATATAATGTTTGAACAAGGACTACTTCAAGAAGTAAAAAATATTTTAAATAAATATGAAGAATTTCCAACAGCTATGCAAGGTTTAGGATATAAAGAAGTTGTAGATTTTTTACAAAATAAATGTACTAAAGAAGAAATGATTGAGAAAATAAAAATGGAAACAAGAAGGTATGCTAAAAGGCAATTAACTTGGTTTAGAAAAAATAAGCAAACTATATGGCTAGATGGAGAAAATGAAATACAAAATAATATTAAAATTATTTTGGAGGGAATAAATTGGAAGAACAACTAAAAAAAGAGGAAAAAAATAAGAAACTAAAGTTG
>CAJMRU010000058.1 GCA_905215845.1 uncultured bacterium | reverse complement strand
AGTATACGAGACATCAGTATCACACTCACACGGAACAGGCTCATGGTTTGATGCGCGCGCCAGCTTCCCTTACGGACCTTTTCCGTTCTTCGGTCGTGGGGGCCATTGCAATGGCGCAGCAGCAGGTGCCTTCTGTTTCAGCTACAGCGGTGGCTATGCTTCTGGCGACCTTTCGTTTCGTCCGGTGTTGGCTCCTTAGCACTTTGATGTAGGGACTGTAAGAAATTTTGTGTGGGTTTGTCAATACTAGTGTGTAAATTTTTTAAATTAATTTTACGGGTTTGTCAATACTAGTGTGTAAATTTTTTAAATTAATTTTACAGAAGTGATGTAGTAAACATAAAACTATATTACTTCTTTTATTAAATTGTCAATGTACTCTATTTTTAAATTTCAAGATATTTAGTATATCTTTCACCAAATAAATCTATAATTTGAGATTGTATTGTTTTCCAACCTTGAATTGGATTTTTCCATTTTTCTTTTAGTTCTTTGATTCTTAAGTATAGAACTTTGTAAACAGAGCTTTCATTTGGAAATGCTCCTTTACCACGAGTTACTTTTCTTAGTGCTGAATTTACTGCTTCTACTGCATTTGACGTATATATACATTTTCTTATTTCATTTGGCAACTCAAATAAAGGCTCTAAATATTGCATAAAGTCCTGAACTTTTTTCACAATTTTACTATGAGTTTTATTATATTTATTTTTAAAGTTTTCAAGTTCTAGATTTGCATCATTTAAACTTGTGCTTGTATATATTTTTTTGTAGTCTGCAATTATATTTTTAGCATCTTTTTTTGGACATAAACTGTATATATTACGTACTAAATGAACAACACATCTTTGACTTTGTGTACGTGGAAATACTTGTTCTAAAGAACCTTTAAATCCGGCAATGCCATCGCTTGACATATATAAAATATCTTCAACTCCACGTTCTTTTAAATCTTCAAAAACATTGCTCCAAAAGCTTGCTGATTCTGTTTTATTAATCCATAGACCTAATATGTCTTTATATCCATTTACATCTACGCCAATTATGACATACACAGCTTTTTTTGAGCTCGTTAAATCATCTTTTATTGGTATATATAAGCAATCCGCATATGTAAAAACATACATAGACTGTAATATTCTATTTTTCCACTTTTCTGTTTCTTCGTTTACTGCTGAGATCAACTTAGTAATTTGGTCTTTGTTTATGTTTACTCCATATATTTCTTTTAAAGTGTTTTCAATATCTCTAATACTCATTCCTTTGGCATAAAGTGCAATACACTTGTCTTCAAAACCTGTAAGCCTAGTTTGTCCTTTTTCAATAATTATAGGCTCAAAAGTAGCGTTTATATCTCTTGGTGTTTCAATTTCTATGTTGCCGTACTCAGTCTTTACTGTTTTTGCTTTACAATGACCATTACGAGAGTTTTTTGTTTTTTTATCTTTTTGATGCTCATATTTATCGTATTGTAAATGATTATCTAATTCTGTATCTAATAATTTTTGCATAAGTGGTTGCAATAGACCATCTAAGAAGTTTGTAACATCAAGACTATTTTTTATTTTTCCTTCTTTAAATTGTTTAACTGCTTCATCAATTATTAAATCTTTAACATCTTTATTTTCTTGCTTTTTATTTTGTTCTTTTTTTGGGCTCATTTCGTACTCCTTTTATATAAACTCTATATCTGGATATATTTGAATTAAGTCATTCAATATTAAAGTCCATTCTCTCTTTTGAAATGACGTATATCCAAAATATTTGTATTTGTTATCATCTAATTCATTATATAGATCATCAAAACTATTTATATATTTTGTATTATCAAATGTCAATCTTATTTTATCATAATATTGAACATTTGCGGAATGTTTAAAAAGAAGATTTCTTATATTTTGACTGTATCTATAAGTGTTTTCAACATTATTTAAGTATTTCTTTATTAAGTTTTGATGTATTACATTATTGTATTTTTCACTAAAAATTTTAAATACTCTTTTGTATTCTTCAAGTGTTTTTTGGGTGTATAATTCTTTAATTTTTCCAGCAATATTTTTTGAAGAACGTTCAGAAATGTATTTGTAAAATTTCGGATATATAGATGTTAATGAATCTGTAAAGGTTATGTTTGGAAATGCTATTTTTGCAGTCCTTTTCATATTTTTACTATCATCAACAGATAGAAATAAAATATTTTTTACACCTCTACTTTTTAATCCTTCAAAAACATCAAGCCAAAAATGGCTATTGTTAACTTTATCAGCATAAATATTTAAAAGATGTCTAATTCCCTTAGTGTCAACACCTATCAATGTATATATGTCATTCTTTTCAATAATGTCTGCTTTTTTAATATTTATTTCATTTTTTATTGCATATACAACAATGTATGTGTCATCTAATTTTTTCTTTGTTAATTCATTTAATTTTAATAATTCCATTTATACCTTCTTTCTGCACAATAAAAATATAGTGCATAAATTATTTTTTGATTTTAAATAATTTACACACTATATAATACACTATCAAATATTAAAAACACTAAAATGAAAATAATATTTTTATTTATGTAAATTGACAAAAAGTCATTGACTTTTTGTCAATTTCGTTATATCATATAACCGTTAAAAATATGTGTTTTTAAATCCTAAGGAGGAGAAATATGGGAGAAGTAATAGTTATAACATCAGGAAAAGGTGGAGTAGGTAAAACAACAACAACAGCAAATTTAGGTTCAAGTTTAGCATTAGAAGGTAAAAAAGTAGCACTTATAGATACAGATATAGGATTAAGAAATCTAGATGTAGTAATGGGGTTAGAAAATAGAATTGTATATGACATTGTAGATGTTGTTGAAGAAAAGTGTAAATTAAGACAAGCTTTAATAAAAGATAAAAGATTTAAAGAATTATACCTATTACCAGCTGCTCAAACAAGAGATAAAAGCGCAGTAAATGAAGAACAAATGAGAAAATTAGTAGAAAAATTAAAAGAAGAATTTGACTACATATTAATAGATTGTCCAGCAGGAATTGAACAAGGTTTCAAAAATGCGATAGCAGGAGCAGATAGAGCAATAGTTGTAACAACTGCTGAAATATCAGCAATAAGAGATGCTGATAGAATAATCGGCTTATTAGAATCATCAGAAATTAAAAATCCAGAATTAGTTATAAATAGGATAAGACCTAATATGGTAAGAAAAGGTGAAATGATGGATGTTGATGATATAGTAGATTTATTATCAATAGATTTAATAGGTGTTGTTCCCGATGATGAATACATAATAACACAAACAAATAAGGGAGAGCCAGTTATTCAAAATAAAAGAGCTCCATCAGGAAAAGCATATATAGAAATAGCTAAAAGAGTACTTGGAGAAAAAATTGAAGTAACAATACCAGGAAGAGAAAAGGGATTTTTTGCAAAATTAAAGAGATTATTTAGAAAATCATAGTAATAACAAAGTTGGAGGTAATTTAGACAATGTTTGAAGGCTTAATGAAATTCTTTAGTAAGATGGGAAAAAAAGAGGAAAAAACACCAAATTCAAAAGTAGCAGCAAAAGAAAGATTGCATTTGGTTCTTATGCAAGATAGAGCTAATGTTTCAGCAGATTTCTTAGAGTTAATGAAACAAGAAATAATTGATGTTATAAAGAAATATATAGAAGTAGATGAAAATGCAATTGATGTTAGATTAACAAATAAAGAAAATGATGACGGAACTAACGGAGCTCCAGCTTTATATGCAAATATTCCAATTATTAATATTAAAAATGAGACTAGAAAAATGGAAAAATTGGAAAACAAAGAACAAAATAAAGAAATAAAAAAAGCAAATATAGATGAAAAAGAAAAAAAACAAAATGAAAACAAAGTTCTAGAAGAGAATAATAAAAATTCAGATGAAAATGATGAAAAAAATAATGATAAAGAAATAAGTAAAAACAAAATAGAAAAAGATGATAATTTAGAAAAAGAAATAATTGAAGAAGAAGAAAAAACAGAAAATAAGAATAATAGCAAGAAAAAAAGTAGCAAAGCTAAATAAGAAAGACAAAAATTAAATCAAAATATAAAATAGAAAAAGAGTGATTTAATGAGAAAAAGAGAACTAAAAAATATGGAGTGGGGAATATTGATAGTTGCAATTATTCTATCTATAATAGGAATAGTTGCACTATTTTCTGCTACACAAGAAACTGAATATGATGAATTTTCTAAGCAAATTATTTGGTTAGTAGTAAGTCTAATTGCTATGGTTATAGTTATGTTCATAGATTATAATTTATTGTTAAAAGCATCACCAGTATTATATGGAATGACAATAGTATTACTAATAGCAGTATTATTCACTAAACCAGTAAATGGTGCAACAAGTTGGTTTAATATAGGTGCATTTTCATTACAACCAGGTGAATTTGCAAAAGTTACTGTAATATTATTTTTAACATATGTAATAACTAAAATACAAAGAAAAGGGCAAGAAGAAATAAATAGGCCAACCAGGTTATTAATTATATTATCAGCATTAGCAGTACCTGTATTATTAATAGTAAAACAACCAGATTATGGAACAGCATTAGCATTTATAGTAGCAATGGCATTAATGTTATTTGCTTCTGGATTAGATAAAAAGTATATAATTGGAACAATTTTGCTAGTAGTAATAGCAGTTCCATTATTATATAATTTTGTTTTACCAGAACATGCAAAAACAAGAATAGATGTATTTTTAAATCCAGAATCAGACCCTAGAGGTTCAGGATATAATATTATACAATCAAAACTAGCGATAGGAGCTGGTGGACTTACAGGAATGGGGCTATTAAAGGGAAATCAAACACAATTAGGATTTCTTTATCCCAAAACCACAGACTTTATATATTCTGTTATAGGAGAAGAAATGGGATTTATAGTAGCTGGAGCAATTATTCTATTGTTTGTATATCTTATAACCAAAAGTATATATGTAGCTAAAACAGCAAAAGACAAAGCAGGTTCAATGATAGCTATTGGAATTACTGGAGTGTTTTTATTCCATGTATTAGAAAATATAGGAATGGTTATGGGATTATTACCAATAACAGGGGTTCCACTTCCATTTGTAAGTTATGGAGGAAGTTCTTTAATAACTAATTTTATTTGCGTAGGACTTTTATTAAATATAAGTGGAAAAAGGCAAAAGACAATATTTGCAAAATAGAATTTAAAGATAAAAAAAGAGGTATGTTCGAGGCTTTATGGACTTACCTCAATTTTTTCAAAATTTTATCACATGAACAAAGATGCAACATACAAGTGTTATAAAAGGTCAAAAAATTAATTAAGCTACTTTTATTTATACTTAAAATTAAGTCATGAAAGGAACTAAATGTTTATGAAGTATTTAAAAAAATTAAAAATAGGAAATGTTGAGTTAGAGAATAATTTAATATTAGCACCAATGGCTGGAGTTACAAATAGACCATTTAGAACTATTTGCAAGGAGATAGGAAATCCGGGATTAGTTTGTACAGAAATGGCAAGTTCTAAGGCAATGTTTCACAATGACCAAAAAACAAATAGATTATTAAATACAGATGGAGAAAAAAGACCAATAAGTTATCAAATATTTGGAAGCGATGTTGAAACAATGGCTTTCAGTTCAAAATATGTAAGTGAATTTGCTGATATAATAGATATAAACATGGGATGTCCAGCTCCTAAGGTTGTAAAAAATGGAGATGGAAGTAAATTATTATTAGACTTAGATAAAGCTGAAAAAATAATGAAAGCAGTTGTTCAAAATTCAAAAGTGCCAGTAACATTAAAAATAAGAAGAGGTTGGGACAAAGAAAATATAGTAGCAGTAGAAGTAGCAAAAATAGCAGAAAAGGCTGGAATATCAGCTATAACAGTTCATGGAAGGACAAGGTCAGAATTTTATACGGGTAAGGCAGATTTAGATATAATCAAAAAAGTTAAGGAAAATGTAAATATACCTATCATTGGAAATGGAGATGTGATAGACGAAATATCAGCTAAAAAAATGTTTGAATACACAGGTGTCGATGGGATCATGATTGGAAGAGGAAGTCTTGGAAATCCATGGATTTTTAAAAATATTATTTATTATTTACAAAATGGTGAAAAAATTTTGGAACCAACAAATCAAGAAAAATTAGAAGTAATGAAAAAACATATAAAATTGGCAGTTGAAGAAAAAGGCGAAATAGCAATAAAAGAATTAAGAAAACATATTGCTTGGTATACTAAAAATATGAAAAATTCTAGTGAATTCAGAAATTCTATAAATAAAATAGAAACAGAAAAAGAATTATTATCAAAAGTGAATGACTATTTTTTAAGCTTCTAGAATAAGACTTTACTCACAAAAGTAAGACTTATTTTAGAGGTCTTTTTCATGAAGTATTAAATTAAATTACAAGAATAGGGCTAAAAATTTAAAAAATGGAAATACTAATATTAATCAAGAAATTATAGATTACATTTTAAATATTAGTTCATATAATTACAATAAATGTATAAA
>CAJMRU010000057.1 GCA_905215845.1 uncultured bacterium | reverse complement strand
ATATTTTTTTATGTTTTATTTTTGTGTCTTTTGTGAATTATTTGTGAACTTTATATTTTGTTATCTTCTTCCAAGTATTAACATATAAAATTTAAAATTATTTGTTGTTTATCTTTATTTTTTTATAGTTTTATTACTTTTTCCCAAGGTAAATCTTTTTTACCAAAATGTCCGTAATTAGTTGTTTTAGTGTAAATAGGTTCTTTTAAATGTAAATAATTGATTATTCCATTTGGTGTTAAATCAAATTTTTCTTTTATTAAATTTACAATCTCTTCATCACTCTTTTGGCCTGTACCAAATGTATTTACATATATAGATAATGGTTCTTTCATTCCTATTGCATATGATACTTGAATCTCACATTTTTCTGCATAATTATTAGCCACTATATTTTTAGCAATATGTCTTAACATATATGCAGAACTTCTATCTACCTTACTTGCATCTTTCCCTGAAAAAGCACCTCCTCCATGTCTGCTATATCCTCCATAAGTATCAACTATTATTTTTCTACCTGTTAACCCAGTGTCTCCTAATGGACCTCCTATTACGAATCTTCCTGTTGGATTTATATAGATTTTTGTGTTTTCATCCATCATATTTTGAGACACTACTGGTTTTATTACTTTTTCAATTATATCTTTTCTTATTCTTTCTTGTGATATTTCTTCTTGATGTTGTGTTGATATTAAAATTGTTTCAATTATTTTTGGCTTATCATTTTCATATTCAATAGTAACTTGTGTTTTCCCATCAGGTCTTAAATATGGGATTACTTTTTCTTTTCTTACCTCTGTCAACTTTTTAGATAGTTTATGTGCAAGATAAATTCCATATGGCATATATTCTTCTGTTTCATTACTTGCATAACCAAACATAATACCTTGGTCTCCTGCGCCACCAATATCCACACCGAAGTGCTATATCTGGACTTTGCCTTGTTATTTTAGATTGTATTTTACAAGTTCTATAATCAATATCTGTATTTTCATTATCATAGCCAACTTCTTTTATTGTATCTCTTACAATTTTTTCTATATCAAGCTTAGCTTTTGATGTTATCTGCCCTGCTATTGTTACTAAATTACTTGATAAAAATGTTTCGACTGCTACTTTAGAATTCTCGTCTTGTTTTAAGCACTCATCTAGTATGACATCTGATATTAAATCTGCTAATTTATCAGGATGTCCTTCTGTAACACTTTCTGATGTGAAGTAATAATTTTTCATTTTTTCTATCAGTCCTTCCTCAATAATTTTTCTATTCTATCTACATTTGGAAATATCAAATTTATTCCGTTCATAGGAATAAACCATAAAATATCATTATTTTCCATTTTCACACAAAAATAATTAGGTCTTGTTGAATTCCCTTCATGGTTTTTCATTAATTTATCATCTTGTACTAATTCGAAATAACTATTCTTTATATGATAAACATAACCTTCCTTTATTTCTATATATATCACTTCCTATTCTATTTAAAAAATAAGGTCCTTATTTCATTTTAGAAACCAAGGACCCCATAATTTACAAAATGGTATAACTTATTACTCGCACCAACCACAAGCGAGAACATTTACTATCTACAATTATTATACTCTTTTTATTTACATTTTGTCAATGAAAATTTTTATTTTTCATGTCTTCTACATAATAATTGTACTAATATTTTATACGATTTTTTTTAATTTATTCAAGTATTTGCGCTTAAGTATTGATATCTCAATCATTTGCCACCTTATATTCAATATCTTCCATATTAGGAAACATCTCTCTTACTCTTTTTAATGTAAGCATTGTCATTTTAGGTTGAGGATTTTTTGAATGGTCTGATAACAACTTTTGGGTATAGCAATTAGGTGCTGTTTTAAATAATAAATATTTATTTCTGACATATGTGTAATATATTTGATATCCATTGTCTAAATCTTCCCACATCATCTCAAATGTATAATTTTTATCCATATATTTCTTAAATGATATATTCTTTCAAATATATCATTTGCTCCTTCCTTTTTAATTTTTAATCATTTCTTTAAATTGTTCTTCTGTTAATATTGTTATTCCTAATTTTTCTGCTTTTGCTAATTTGCTTCCTGCTTCTTCTCCTGCTAATACATAATCCGTCTTTTTAGATACAGTTCCTGAAGTTTTTCCTCCTAATTTTTCTATTATATCTGAAGCTTCTCCTCTTGTAAAATCTTCTAAGCTTCCTGTTAATACAAATGTTTTTCCTTCAAATCTTTTGTCATCACTTTCTTCTTCTAAACTTTCTGTATTAACACCTGCTTGTTTTAGTTTATTTATTAAATCTATTGTTTGTTCTTCTAAGAAAAATTCTCTTATGCTATTTGCAACAATAGGTCCTATATCATTTATCATACTCAAATCTTCAAATGTAGCACTAATTAAATTATCAATTGTTCTATATTTTCTTGATAATAATTTTGATGCCTTAACTCCCACATGTCTAATTCCTAAAGCTGTTATTAATCTATATAAATCATTTTTCTTACTATTTTCAATTGCATTCAATAAATTTTCAGTAAATTTCTTTCCATTTTTCTTTAAAGATGCTATATCTTCAAATTTTAATGTGTAAATATCAGCAATATTACTTATTAAATTTCTATCTAATAACTGTTGTATTATATTTTCTCCAAGTCCATCAATATTCATTGCTTCTCTTGATACAAAATGAACTAAATTTCTAAATAATTTTGCTGGACATTCTATACCAGTACATCTTATTGCAGCCTCTCCTTCTTCTCTAACTGCTAATGCTCCACACACAGGACATACTCGTGGCATTTCAAAATCCTTTTCATCTCCAGTTCTTTTTTTCATAACTACTTCGACAATTTCTGGAATTACATCTCCTGCTTTTTGAATTACAACTGTATCTCCTATTTTAAGCCCTTTTTCTTTTATAAAATCTTCATTATGAAGTGTTGTTTTTGAAATTGTTGAACCTGCTACTTTTACCGGCTCAAGTATTGCCATTGGAGTAATTACACCTGTTCTACCAACTTGACAAATTATATCTTTTAAAATAGTTTCTTTCTTCTCTGGTGGATATTTATAAGCAACAGCCCATCTTGGAACTTTTGAAGTTTGTCCTAAAATTCCTCTAAAATTCAAATCATCTACCTTTACAACTGCACCATCTATTCCAAAAGTTAATTTTTCTCTATCTTCTCCAATTTTATTAATAGCATTTTTAACCTCTTCTATATTCTTACAAGGTATCCTAACAGGATTTACATTAAACCCTAAATTATCTAAATACTCTAGTTCCTCAAAATGAGAATTAAATTCTTTCCCATCAACTTTTTGTACATTAAATATATAAATATCTAATGGTCTTTTTGCAGTTACTTTACTATTTAACTGACGAAGTGACCCAGCTGCTGCATTCCTTGCATTTGCAAATAATTCTTCCTCATTTTCTTCTCTTTCTTGATTCATAGCATCAAAATCTGATTTTGAAATAAATACTTCACCTCTAACAGTTATATCGATTTTATCTTTTAACTCCATCGGAATTGACTTTACAGTCTTCAAGTTTTCAGTAACATCTTCACCTACTAAACCGTTTCCTCTTGTTGCCCCTCTTACAAACTTACCATCTTTATATTCCAAACTAGCTGACAAACCATCAATCTTTGTTTCTACAACATAATTAACCTCTTTTATTCCATTTTCCTCTGCCTGTTTTCTTATCCTAACATCAAAATCCTCAACTTCCTCAAAACTAAAAACATCTTGTAAACTCTGCAAAGGAACTTCATGATTAACCTTTTTAAAGCCCTCTTTAACATGACCTCCAACTTTTTCAGTAAGCGAATCCTTTGACTTCAAATCAGGAAACTCACTCTCCAAATTTCTTAACTCAACCATAAGCATATCATACTCAAAATCTGAAATTTCAGGCTTATCATCATCATAATACTTACCAGCATAATATTCTGTTTTCTTTCTTAACTCCTCAATTCTTTTTTTAGCTTCTGTTTTATTCATATTGCACCTCTTCTTTTAAAATTCTATTTCATATTATATACAAAACTCATAAAAAAATAAAGTAATTTCAAAAATATTAAAAATTAATCACTCCCTAATTCTCCAAGGAGTTAAAAAGTCTTATCTCTAAAATTTTTTCTATGTTAATGTATGACTGGAATAATTTTAGAAATTCTTTGCAAAATTTTGGGGTAATGTTCGAGTGGTTTCTTTCTCAAAAGAAACCAGCACAGAAAGGGCACCGAAAACTTTGCAATAGAAATTCTTAAATTATGTAGCGAGTCATTAACATAGAAAAAATTTTAGAGATAAGACTTTTTAACTCCACACCACAGCAATAAAACATCCTCTAATCATAACCTTACAGCATATAATCTAAACTTTGTTAACAATCTTCCCATCTTTCTTATAAATACTATGTTCCTTCACAACCCCTCTAACTGAAGATAAAGGATATATATTAGACTCCCTTCCAATAACAGTCCCAGGATTCAAAACAGATCCACAGCCAACCTCAACATTATCACCAATCATAGCTCCAACTTTTTTTCTACCAGTTTCAATCATTTCATTGCTATTTTTAATAACTACCAACTTTTTATCAGACTTCACATTAGAAGTTATAGAACCAGCCCCCATATGAGCCTTATACCCCAAAATAGAATCTCCAACATAATTATAATGAGGAACTTGAACATTATTAAACAAAATAACATTCTTCAGCTCAGTTGAATTTCCAACAACTGCATTATTACCAACTATCGCATTCCCCCTAATAAATGCACAATGTCTAACTTCAGCATTTTCTCCAATAATAGCTGGACCATTTATATATGCCGTTGGAGCAACTTTTGCTGATTTTGCAATCCAAACATTATCTCCTACTTTATTATAATATTCTTTGCTTAATTTTTCCCCTGTTTTTAATATATATTCCTCTATTTTACTTAATACTTCCCAAGGATATGTAGCTTCCTCTAATAAGCTTTTTGCCATTGTTTCCTCTAAATTATATAAATTTTTAATTTTACATTCTTCCATTTTTAATCAAATCCTTTCTTTCTAAAAATTTAGACCAATTTCAAATCTCACATATTATTTAAAAGCTTTTCTCTATATAAAATTTTAAAACTATTTTAAATTCAACATCATTTTAATACCACAATAAGAAAAGTTGCAAAAAATAAAACAGGAATTTAAGAATATTCCTTAACTCCTGTTCCAAAATTTTTCATACAATTCTTTTGCAGTTTTAGGACTATCCACACCTTCTTTATTTTTTACTGGTGCAAAATCATCCTCTCTTTTTCCTCTTAAAATTGCTATATCATCAAAAAATTCAAACGCATCAAAAATAAATGATTCAAACTTATATGAATTTGGTTCTTCTGGAATTATTTCTTTTCCATTTTCATCTATATATGCATTTTTCTTGAAAGCACTATGATACATTAAAGTTTCTTTACTTATTTTCTCTATTGCATCTATTGTATATAAATTACACATTATATGTGCTTCACCATATTTTAGTTCTCCATTGTCGTCAACTTCTTCTGACATTTTCTCTGGCATTTCTGAATACTCTATAACTTTTGGATGTCCATTCATTTTAGCAAATACCCCTACTTTTTCATGTGGATTTGCTTTTACTATTGACTTAGATGCAATCTGAACATTTTTATCTATTGCCATTCCTAATAATGTTACATCTGCCATTTTTAATAATGCATTATCTACACCACCTATAAAGATCCACTTGATTCCCTTTTCCTTCATATCAGCTAAACATCCACTCGCTCTAAGAGAAAAATATGTACCTCCATTACCGTCTGATGCTTCTCTTACCTTTTTATTTTTTCCTATTAATAATTTTCCTTGTGTGTTTATAAGAGGCAATTCTCCTTGCTCAAATAAAGTAACACTGTCTTTGGGATAACCAAAGTAATTATTTTTTTCTAGAAATGCTTTTGTTTCTGCATTATTTTCTTTACTTGTCATTATGTACCACGGAATAATTTTTCCGTATTCTTTATTAGCTTCTTTTAAATTTTCTATTAATATTTCAAATAAATATTTTCCTTTTCCATATACATCTAATTTAAAAGTTCCTTTTGGACCTGTATGCCCTAATCTTGTGCCTTGCCCTCCTGCCATAGTTACTACTGCATACTCACCTTTTTCTAATACTTCTTTACCTAACTTGTCAAATCTATCTCTAGTTTCTTTTGATAATTTATCTTTATCTAAATATTCTAATGGTTCAATTTTATTTTCTTTAATTTCTACTTCTTTTTTTGTATTGTCAAATAGTTCTTTCATTTGATGAAAATCTATGTGATTTATTTGTTCCATTAATTCTTTTTCTTCTTCTTCATTTATTTTTTCTAATAAATTTATAATATGTTCTTGGTTGTATGTCTTTAATATATCTATAATATCTTGCATTTTATCCATATTAGTCGCTCCTTTTGTCTTTTAGTATATTATATGTTTCTTATATAATAATGTCATTTTAGCACATGACTTTTCATTTATCAAGTTTTAACTTTGTAAT
>CAJMRU010000056.1 GCA_905215845.1 uncultured bacterium | reverse complement strand
TTGTATATAAGTCAATAAATTCCCTTTGTATAACTAACTTTTGCTTTTGTTTTTTTCCTTTTCCTATATATTTAATTTTTTTTAAATGCTTAGGATATTTTTGTATGTCTCCACTTGCAATATATTTACAATGTTCTATAAAATGAAATTTATCAATTTCTTCTTGCTGATTTATTTTCAATTCTTCTAATTTTTTCACTTTTGTTCTATCCATTGGCATTAATAGTTTTCTTGTTACTGAAACTCCATTAATATCAAAATCTGTTTTTCCTTGATATATTGGAATTTTACTTTCTATTCTATTTCTTTCTAGAAATTCTTTAATTTCATTTTGTGGTATATGTAAAAATAGTGGTCCACTTAATTTATCAATATCAAATCCTAAAAGTATAAATTTTTCATTTTTTTCTTTTTCTTCATTTATCAATCCCCAATTTAATATCTTGTTATTTATAAGTGCTTCTTCTAAGAGTGCAAAATTTATTGTATTTTTTCCTTTATATAAATTACTTATCATATTTTTAGCTGTTATCATTTGTTCAATATCATCTCTTATTATGTTATTGCACATTGGTAATTTCTTATTAAAGTATTCTAAATATTCTTCTTGATAATCTGCTGATACTTTTCTTATATATGATTCAATTTCAATTTTACCACTTGTTCCATTCTTTTTTATATCAGCTTCGACTTGGCTAACTATTCTTTCTATTATTATGGTCAAAAAAGATATTTTCTCTAACTCTTTTTCTAATATTTCTTCACTTATTAAATTTTCTTTTCCATCTGTTTTTTCTATTCTAAAACTTACTATTTTGTCTATTAAATCTAAATCTTTACAAATAAATTTTGCATTATTCCTACTTTCTATTTCTTTTGTTAATCTATTACACCAAAAAGCACTTTGTGCCATTAATGTTTTCATTGGCAACTTATTTAAGTTTTCTTTACTAAATATTTCTTTTATTCCTAATCCTTTTTCTGTAGTTTCATTTTCATAAGCAAGTTCCTCTAAATTTAAATTTTTTAAATCTTTTTTATATTCTTCTTGATATTTAGACAATAATTTCAATTGATCTAGAATGTTAACTACTACTTTTATAGATTCTATATATGCTTGCCTAGCATTTTTTTCTATATAACTTTTTTGTTCTTTAAAAAAGTTAATAAAATTTTCTTTTTCATCTCCAACAAATTTTCCCATTTCCTTTATTTCTTCTATATCGGTTTCGTCAGATTCTTCCTTTAAAAATTTTCTAAATGCTAATGAATTTTTATAGGCCATTATAATTTTTTGGTCATCTTCTGATATATCGTTACTTATTATTCTATAATTATTTAATATTTCTCTAGCTACATTTTCTTTATTTAATTTTATATTTTTTGTCATCTTAAATTTTCTGTAAACTTTTTCCTTTTTTATTTTTTCATATATATCTATTAATTCTTTTGGATTGTAATATAACTGCCTGTATGAATTATACATATGTGAAAATCCACCTAATTCCATTGCTTCTGTAACATTTCTTAAGTATTCTTCAAATATTTCGTCTATCCCTTCTAGCATATTATATGATATATTTTGTATTTCATTTTTTTCTAATGATTCTTTTTTTAATTTTATGTATATCGGCTCCATTGCTTTGTCTACCATTTTTAGTAATTCGCTTATTGATTTTTTAGTTTCTTCTTTTTTTCTTCTATTTTTTTGCCTAAAATTACTTATCTCTTCGCTTTTGTGTATATTGTCTATTATTCCCTTAAAGTCTCTCAATTTTATAATTCCTTTCTTAATTTCTGCATAACTAATTTTAAATCTTTTATAAAGTCTATTTTTTTATTTTCATCTCTCAATAATGCTGCTGGATGCCAAGTTGGCATATACATAATGCCTTTTTTTTCTATCCATTTTCCTCTAGAAGCTGTTATTCCATATTCTTTTCCTAATATATTTTTTAGTGCTACACTTCCTAATAATACTATTATTTCTGGTTTTACCAACAACACTTGATTTCTTAGATAATTTAAACATGCAAAAGCTTCATCATCTTCCGGATTTCTATTTGATGGTGGTCTACATTTTACAACATTAGCAATATATACTTCTTCTCTTTTTATTCCTAAAGCTTCAAATGCTAAATTCATTAATTTTCCTGCTTTTCCTACAAAAGGTTCTCCTTGTCTATCTTCATCTGCTCCTGGTCCTTCTCCTATGAACATTATCTTAGCATTTTTATTTCCTTCACCAAACACTATATTTTGCCTTGTTTTATATAATTTACATTTATTACATCCTTTTATTGATTCTTCTAATTCTTCCCATGTTTCAAACATATTTATTACATCCTTTATTTCAATTCTATTATCGCAGTTTCTAACCCATATCCTTCTTTTTCTACTCTAAATGAATGTACTAAGTTAGAGTTACAAACACTACATATTTTACTATCTATTATATTTTCTTTTTTTAGTCCTTTTTCTTTTAATATTACTTGATTTATTAATACTGTATCTATTGTCCACTTTTTACTTGTAACTGTTTCTGTTATAATATCATTTTTTTCTATTATACTTTTAAATTCTCCTTCAAACATATCTTTTACTTCTTTTTCTACTTCAAAATGACATTTTCTAATACTTGGACAAATGCAACATATTATATCTTTAGGATTACAATTATATTCTTTTTCCATTTTTTCAATAGCTTTTATAGAAATTCTTTGTAATGTTCCCCTCCAACCTGAATGAACATTTGCAATTACTTTTTTAATTGGGTCAAATAGTAATAATAAAATACAATCTGCATTTGTTGTTGATAATATTAAATTTTTCTTATTAGTAACTATTCCATCTGTTTCATTATATTCTGTTAAATTAAAATCTGGTCCATCCTCTTTTATTTTTTTGTTAGCTATTTTTATTGTATCTGTATGATTTTGATTAGTTTTTACTGTATTTATATAATTGCTTCCTATTGCATTACACAAGGTTTTATATGAGTTTATTGCTAAATTATATTCATCTTCTGAAAGTTTTTGCTTATTTACTTTTGCTGTTCTAAAATTCACATCTGTTCCTAAGCTATAAGCATGTCTTATTATATCACTATATTCTAATAATTTTCTAAATTGAATATATTGAATCCCATTTTTATTTACATGAATTATATTCTCATTTGATAAATCCATATTTTATTTTCCTTTCATTTTTTCTATTATCTCATCTTTTGTTTCTTTGCCTATATAATTATATTTATTATCTTTCATTCTTGGATTAAATCCACAAATTGCTTTATATTCACAATATTCACATGGTGTTTTTCCTGCTTTATTATATGGTTTTAAGTCTATTCTTCCTTTTAATATTTCTTTTGCTATATCTTTTATTGTTTTATATATATAATCTTGTAATATTTTAAACTCTTCTTTTTCTACACCATTAGTCCAGTCATGTCTTACTGTTCCTGATTTTGTTATTGCTGCTGGTACTATTTTAGAACTTCCTGATTCTAAGGTATTATCATTCATTTTTATTATTTTAACATCTGCTACAATTAATCCCTTCATCTTGAAATTCCTTCTTATCATATCTTCAATTTCTTCTTCTGATACTTTTTTGTCAGCTTTTATCATTTGTTCTAATAAAGAAAAGTAAAATACTCCTGCTGGCATTAAATCCTCTTCTTTACATACAGCATCCATATATGTTAATAATTGAATTTGTAATCCTGCATAAACTTCATTTAAGTCAATGTTTTTACTTGAAGATTTATAGTCTATTATTCTTAAATACTTGCCATCATCACTTGTTGCAGTGTCTATTCTGTCTATTTTTCCTTTTATTTCTACTCTTTTTCCGTCTTCTAGTTCTAAAATTATAGGCTTATATTTTCCTTTTTTATCAAATTCAATTTCTGTTCCTTCTATGTTGAAGTCACTATATATTAATGTTTCTATTATATATTTTAAGGCTTGACTAACTATTTTTTTTAATCTTTTTACTAGTATTTTATATTTTGCTGTTGCTGTAAATATATAATTTTTTGATAAATTTAAGTTTTCGTCTATTATTTTTGAAACGATTTCTTGAATTTGTATTTCATCTAGTTCTGGTAAATTTATTTTTTCTTCTTTTACATATTTGAAAAATTCATCTATTGTTTCATGCATAAATGAACCAGTATTAAAACTTTGAACTTTTAGTTCTTCTTTTGGTTTAAGCCTTAATCCATATTGTAAGTAATATGAAAATGGACATTTTCTATATTGCTCTAATCTTGATACACTTGTGTTTAGAGTATTTCCATATAGTTTATTTATATTTTCTTGTTTTATATTTTTAGGAAGATTTGTATATTTTAATCCTTCAAAATCTTCTTTTAAGTTTTCGTTCCACTCTGTTTGTTTTTTATAGTATTCATAGACATTGTACCAAATGTTTTCTATTTTTTCTTTATTTTTTAATTTGTATATATTTTCAATTAGTTCGTCATATGTTATTTTTTTATTTATTATTTCATATTTTTTATTTATTACATCACTTTCTTCTGAAAGATTTGGAAATATTTTTTTTATCTTATTTATTAACATTGATGGCCTTAATGATTTACTTTCATTATCTGATGAAGAGTATGACATATATATATTGTTTTCTGCTGTTGAAAATACTTTATATATATTGAAATTGTCTTCATATAGATTTTCGATAGTCCCATTTGCTAGTTCTATTCCGTCATTTTTTAAGATTTCTCTATCACTATCATTTAAAAATCCTTCATCTTTATTTACACTTGGAAATATCCCATCATTTAAACCTATTATAAAGACAGTGTCTACTTTGTGGCTTCTAGTTCTATCTACATCTCCAAATGTTACTTGGTCTTGAGTTCCTGGAATTTTTCCTAATCCACTATTTTTCAAACCTATCTTTAGTATTTTGTTATATTTATCAAATGTCAATTTATCATTTTTAAATGCAATTACTATTTCATCTAAAATATCTAAAATTATTTTATAACTAGCTATATATTCATTTGCTAAGTCTATTAGTCCTAGATTTTTTAGTTCTTCTATCTTTTTTGTAATCTTTTCTTCGATATTGTTTTCTTGCATAAAACTATATAATTGTTTTGATATATTTATTCCTGTTCTTTCTTTATCAATATTATTTTTTAGCTTTATTAGAGGGTTTATAATCTGCTTTCTTATTTCATTTAGTCTTTCTATCTCTTGCCTTTTGTTTTCGTCATTTAATTCATATTCAAAATCTTTTTTCCACTTATTTCTTTTTATGCCCCATTTGTTACAATAATTTTCTAGCTTAAATATTTCATCTTGTTCTATATCTAAAAATCCTAGTTTTATATAGTTAAAAATTGATTCATTTGAGAAATTACTTGCAAATATTTCTAAAATTGAAATTATATATTGTACAATTATATTTTGATTTAGATCTCTTTTTTCATCTATAAATACTGGTATTTCATAGTCAGAAAAAATACTTCTAATTAAAGAAGAATATGTATCAATATTTTTTGCTATAATTGCTATATCCTTATATCTTAAACCTTTTTCTCTAACCAATTTTGTTATAGTTTTTGCTATATTTTCTATTTCAGAATATTGGTTTTTAGCTAAAAACAAATGTAAATTTTCCACATTTTTCTCGTATTTTGTGGATTTTATATTGTATATATTTTTTTCTAGATGTCTTAATTCATTGTTCTTAAATCTATATTGTTCTTCTAGTTTTATTGGCTCTTCTAGTTTTAGTTTTTCTTGATTTACAAGGTTTATTATTTTTCTTAATGTCTTTTTGTTTGAATAAAAAACATCAATATCAGGATTTGTGTTAAAATCTAATTCATCTATGCAAATTGTTATATTTACTTGTTTTGCATATTTTATTAGTTCTTTTATTACTTCATATTCTTGACTTGTAAATCCTGAAAATTCATCTATATATATTATACTATTTTTTATAAAATCTACAGCTTTTATATTTTTTGAAAGTATTGTTAGTAAATCTGTTTCTTCAATATATTTTTCTGATATTTGATTCTCAAAATTTTCATATATTAATTCAATATCTTCTAATTTTGTTTTTAAATATTTGTCTTCTAATTTTTCAGTTTCATCTTTTAATTTTTCTAGACTAATTCCGTGTTTTTTCATTTCTGTAATGCTTTGCATTGCTGTTTCTATATTTTCATCTGATTTTCCCAAAAACTTAAAATTATTTTTATTATTGTCTAGGATAGAATAAATTAGCATTGCTTTTCCACATTTTGAAAGTGTACTTTTTGAGTTTCCACCTACTGTTTGCATAATTCTATGTGCTAGTCTACTAAATGTTATGACTTCTGCATTTATTACAGCTTCTTCTTTTAAATAGTTCATTAAGTTTTTTTCGGCTGTAAATGAAAATTGTTCTGGTGTTATAAAATATATATTTTCTTGTTTTTCTACTAGATTTGCTATTTCTGAAAAGCAAAAGCTACTTTTTCCAGTTCCTGCTTTTTATATGTTTTTTCTATGACCTGTACGCCTTTTACAAATATAAGTTTAAAGGCGCTGGCAAAGGCTTTTTCCAGTGTTTTCTGCAGTTTATCCGGAACCTTGTCC
>CAJMRU010000055.1 GCA_905215845.1 uncultured bacterium | reverse complement strand
TATTATGGGTTTTGGTAAACTGTAATCCTTTGACATTTTCGTGTAATACTTTGCAGATATTGCTATTATTTAGTGCTTCATGCAATATACTAGTCCATCTTTTTCAGTCCTCTCAACATATCTTTAAATTCTGCATTGTTTATTACCAAATCATCATACTTTCCAGTACCAACAACAGCTCCATCTTTCAACATAACAATCTGATCCACATCTTGAAGTATCTCTTGTTTATGAGTTATAATAATAACCGTCTTTTCTTTTAGTCTCGTATGAAGAAGTCCATTGATCTGATGTTCTGAATACACATCCGTATTAGAAGTCACCTCATCAAAAATTATAATCGGTTTATCATGCACAAGAGCTCTGGCGAGAGCAATTTTCTGTTTCTGTCCTCCAGAAAGCATCGCTCCATTTTGTCCTACTACATAATCCAAAGATACCTCCTTTAAAAAATCTTCTAATCCACTGTCCTTGCAAGCAGTTTCTATCACTTCATCACTTACTTTTTTATAAATACATATATTATTGCGGATTGTATCATTAAAAAGATATATTTGCTGGCTGACTACCGAAATCATATTTCTATATGACTCTAATGTAATCTCGAAAATGTTTACTCCTTTCAATTTTATCTGTCCCGCAGTTGGTTCATACATTCTTGTGAGCAAATTGATAATTGTTGATTTTCCCGAACCGTTCTTTCCTATCAGTACAGTCTTACTTCCTTTAGGAATTTCTATATTGACATCTGTAAGAATTGGTTTGTCTGTTTCATACGAAAAAAAAACTTCTTCCAATTTCAAATTTCCAAACTCTGGCTTTATAAGTTTTCCCTTATCCGTTTCCTCTTGCAGATTCATAAACTCGTAGTATCTCTTGGTAGACGGTATAATACCTGATAGCAAATAGCCAATATTTAAAATTGCTGATATTGGACCCGTCACATAAGCACTATATGTAATAAACGCAAAAACGCTTCCAACCGATAATTGGAATTTAAACACCAAATTAGCTCCAATAATATATATCACTGTCACTAATATTTGTACAAGTGTGGTATCTATAATATTGTTCCATTGACTAAGTATATTTAGTTTCTTTTGTCTTTCAACTACTTTCGACTGCTTTTGAGAAAACTCTGCATGTTTATAATTTAATATTCCAAAAAGTTTTACTTCTCTCACACCACCAATTGTGTCACCAAACCATCTTGCGTACTTTTGACTATCATTGATAAAATCATCCATCACTTTTTTTCGTTGCTTTGCAAATTTTTTCATAACTACATATTTTATCGGAATAAACAGCAAAACTAAAATTGTCATTCGCCAGTTCAAAATAAACAACCCAATGACTCCTCCAGTCATACTGAATGCTTGTGTAACAACAAAAAACACACCTTCATCAGCAATAGATGTCATATTACCGATGTCGACATTTATATTATTTAATATTTCAGCGTAGTTCTTGTTATTGAAATAACTTGCTTTCATTTTCATAAGATGTGAAAAAGCCTGTTCAGAAAGAGAATATTGTATTTTTGCTGAAATATTGATTCTATTCTTCTCCTTGATTATATCAATTACAGAAATCACAAGATAAACCATCAAAGAACAAAGCACTAATTTTATTAACAGTTCCTTATTGCCACCAATAAAGCCATCATCCATTATTCTTCTGCTTAACAATGGTACACATAAATTCAAAACTGTTGAGATCAGCAGGCACCCAAATATAATTGATATTATTTTTGTATAGTCCTTTAGAAGTGCAAGCAATTTTCGCACTGCTTCTCTATTGCTCATCCGTAACCTCCATAAAAAGTTTTAATACTTTCTGATACAATAAGTGTATTGATCTGCTCTCAAGACAATTTATTGTTTCTCTAACCTCCATATTACCATCACAATAGATATCGATTTTCACCATTCCAGCTACAGTTTTCACCACGATAATCATATCCACAGCTTTTTCCAAAACATTTATGTCATATTCCTTCTTGTCATCAATTCCCATCAACAAAGCATCCGACTGGCAATAATAAGTCTGCCAATATAAAAAATTATATACATCTTCTCTGTTTGATTTATTACACAATTCCTCTGGCAGAAATTCCAAATCATATAACACACTCTCTACCTTACTGCTTACAGTAAACATATTATACCCGTCTTTTGCAAAATATTTTCTTAGTTCACTCAACCAATAAATACTATCCTGATTTTCTGAAAATTTGCAAATGATAACAGGAATACCTATTTCCGCTTCCCTTTTCCTACTTCCAACAATCTGCTTCACTCTCTGTTTTCTGCACCAAAAATATCTATCAAGTGTCCTATACTCTATCGGTTCTTGACCCAGATATACCATATGCTTATCCAACTTACAATATTTTTTAAATTCTTCTTTATTGTTTACAATAATAGTATCAATCACCGATAAACATCCTTCTAATTCTCCACTCACTTCTTCGAAATAATATTCTTCCCTACTTTGTTCACATCGCTTTGATACCCATGCAATTTCTATCCAATCTGGATAATATACAAAATCTTCTTTTGATGAAAGTTCTCTCCGTATTGTATAAACATTACTGTAAGATTTTTTTTCAAAATATTTTCCTATCATAGCAGTCACATATGGAGCAGCGTAGCTATTGCTATTACCCACTTTAAAAGGATTTCCTCTCAACACTATTTCATGGTCTGATGGAACAATAAAATCTACTCCTATATGTTTCTGTAAATTAATATCTATCTTAAAAACATCACCAGCCGCTATACCAATAACATTGGAAAACGATGCTGGATAAGTTTTGTATCCGTCATTAGCTGATGCAGCCACAATAACCATTCCTCTATTTGCATAATGATTAATCACATCCCGAATACTTGTTCTGTCTTGAAAATGTGTTACCCCAAGACTAAGATTCACAAGAAAAATATTATTTTGATAACACCAATCCAACGCTATTTTTAATTTATCTACCTTTCCTATTCCATCATCATTCAAAATTTTCACACTGCTTAACATACACTCAGAAAAATTATTTTCTATTATCATGGCACATATTGTCCCATGTATAAATCCCAAAAGATCCATATGTTCATTATCAATGACACAACAATTTGTATCGTCAATATATACCCTATATTCCAAAGGATGTCTTAAAACTTTCTCTACAACTCCATTATCAATGACTGCTATTTTTACTTTATCCAAAACAATCCCACCTTCAGACAACATTTTCTACTTTTTCCTGAACCGCAGCGACAATGTTATCTAAAAAATCAAATCTTCTTTCCAATATATCTTTATCATTAAATGTAATATGAAATGCACTTTGTAACCCAAAAAATATAACCAATAAATCTCTCGGTTTTAATCCAATTCTTGGATCTAACAAACTATATTGATAATCAACTTCATCCGTAAATTTGATATTTAACTCTGTTTCAATTATGTTTATAATTTTTTCTCTTAAAGAATTTTCCATCTCTAAATTATCTCCTCTCCTAGAATTGTTCGCACCTTCCGTATTGCTGCAATCTGCTCAGCACAAAATCATATATATTTCTTTGTTCTATATCACTATTTGAAAATACTGTGTATTTTTCTGATAAATTTTGTATTTCACTTGAATATGCATACGAAAGTTTCTCCCTATACATAGAAGCAGATAACGAAACATACCTTGATACAAAATAAGCACTTGCATCAATATTATACTTAAAACGACACAGTTTCCCAAATTCATCATAAAAATCATCATTATAATTTCCATTCATCAAAGCTATTATTGAAATATCCGGAGAAAATGCACTGTACAGTTCTGTTGCATAAATGCCATAATTAAACGGATGCCTTGATGATAGAGAAAGCAACGGATCATCAATGCCAATAATTATTACATCCGGCTTATCTCTTTTTTCTATTTCTTTCAAAAAATTGTTAAAATAATGTATTCTATGTACTTCTGGTAAATCTCTGCAAAACAGTACATCGCCAAGTGAATAAGCCCCCATTAGCTCATTTAATTCCCCTGTTCCAATAAGAACCACCTTATAACCGTCCTTTTTGAAATTATTTAACAAATTTAGCTGTATCTGATATTTTTGAGCTACCGGAACCACTCCTGCCACCGATACAATCGGTGTTTCAATAATCTGCTGTACCAAAGAATATTTTAAATTTCTATAATCTATCATTCCATTTTCAAATTGAATATCATCCTGCATTTTGCATCGCACATTATTCAGACTGCATATCTCTTTAACCCTTTTTCTAAATGTAACTTGAACTCCCATCAGCCAAATTTCAATGCCTTTTTTGCAGTATTTTTCTATAACTCCTAATGCCACATCACAATCTAAAAGTTCTACATTGCTAGTTACTAAAAGCACATCTATATTACTATTTGTATCCAAGTCATCCCATTTTATTTCATGATATTCCCTTGCATATGTGCTTTTTTCTTTAATTTCTTCTTCACTTAAAATGTTACCGTTATGATTTATAAACAGGCAAAACCTATATTTATCAAACAATTCCTTATATCTTATAACTGGAACAAAAGACTCATCAAACGGATATATCCCTACATTTACTTTACTCATTTCTTCTCCTTTCATAAGGTACGACAGCCATATTTTTTTAATGTTATATAGTTTTTAATATTCTCTTCTATTGAAAATCTGCTTGTCTTACAAAAAGAAAGCCTTTTTCCTTTATCTAACTTTCCATTATTTTCTGCTTTTCCACAGCATAACTCACACATCTTATAACACCAACACCTTTTACACTCATCTTCTGAAATTTTTGCAACATTGAGCAGATTTTTAGCATTCTTTATATTAAAACCTTCCTGAATACTTCCAATACATAAAATGTCTGATGTTTCATTTACCCTTTCACAAGGGAACATCCTGCCATCCACATTCACAAACAACCTCTGTATTCCCGGTAAGCATTGTCCACCTGGACAATCGTAACAGCTCTTATGCTTATTATAAACATTTCTTTCAACCATCTGATTATGTAATGCAGATATATGAAAATTATATAGTGAATAATCATAGCCTTTTAACAAATTTGTACAACTATTTAAATAAACTTTAAAAACTTCATAGCTAGAATTTGCATAAAATTCCGGCGGCACATCATCCTGTTCCAATTCTTTTAAATTGTTTACATCAACATAATTTCCTGATACACCTATTTCTTTTACTAAATCATATGACATAAAAAACTCACTTGTACAAGAAACATCCTGTTTCAAGTCAATAACGGCATTAAAAGATATTTTTTTAATAAAGGCAGGACATATCTCCTTTACCATATCCAACTTCTCCATAACCGTTTCATATGTTCCCCTGTTACTCCCTGCAAATATTCTGTTCTTATTTTGAATGTTCGCAGGTCCATCTAAGCTAATGGTCAGATTAAAATCATGTGCAGCTAAAAATAATACACTTTCTTCTGTAAGTAATGTTGCATTACTCGTCATATTAAAAGACAACTTTTTACCTGCAAATATTTCTTCCGCATACGCAACGCACTGTTTAATCAACTCATATTCTAACAGAGGTTCTCCTCCGTAAAATCCTATTGTTACAGAATCACTGTTTAACGAATGATCATAGAAAAATTTTATTGCTGCTATTGCTGTTTCGACACTCATACGCTTATTCATATGTGTTCTATTAACATAACTGCCTGAATATACACAATATTTACACCGCAAATTACAGTTTTGTGTTACTTGCAAAGTCATCATATTCAAATTGGTTTTATAAAATTCTTCAATTCTATCCGTTTCCGGATGCCTAAAAATGATGTTTTCATTTTTGTCACAAAGAAATCCTTTTTGCATCAACAAATCAATATCACTTTTGCATTCCTCACTTAATGCACTATACTCTTTCCCAATTTGTTCCCTTGTTATTGATGTTTTCGAAAGCAAATTTTTCAAAAAGTCATACATCTCATCCGAAATATGAATTATTCCATTTGTGTTTACATCATAGAAATATTTTTCATTATATACTTCTATCAAATGGATATATGGTATATGATCAATCATATATTTTCCTCCTTTTAAAAAAGGCAGCCTGACTAAAAGTCCTATCAGACTGCCCATAGCATTTAAACATATCTCAAAAGAGTAGTTCAAACACTGTTTGTAGCTTCTGAACCTAACTCAAAAGAGTCATAGGTCCGAATGACTTGTTGTACAGATTGTTGTGAGTCACATTTCCTGTGAGCTGTATCCCTGTAGCATTGGGAATTGTATTACAATTATTACAAGATGTACACAGGCATAAATTACAATTACAAGCACATGCAAAAGCAACTAATGTACCTTCATTGAATCCGCCTTTTTTACCAAGTTTCTTCATACTCATAATCTTTCACCTCCTTTCCTCAATCTTTAACTATAACTATTGAAATTGCTTCCAATATTAATAGTCGATGAATTATAATTAACGGCTTTATTGATAGTTTTAGTCTTTCCTTCAACAATATCTATACCTTCATTATCAGAAACACTGGTATTTTTTTCTTTTTCTGCCTGTCTCTTTGCCCGTTTTGACTCAAACTTTTCTTCCTCTGCTTTTTTAGCAGCTCTTTTCTCTTTTACTTTTTCCTCTTTTT
>CAJMRU010000054.1 GCA_905215845.1 uncultured bacterium | reverse complement strand
TTTATAAAAATATAGTATAATAAATAAATCAAAGCAATAAAGTAAGAATATAAAGACAGATAATATTAAATTTTGAAAGTATTTACTATAATATATACTTCAAATGGAAGGATAGATAACAAAAATGAATACAATAATAGGAGAATTAGGCAAGTCAAAAAAATTTGTAGACCTAATAAAACAAATAGAAGAAAAAACAAGTCCGATAACAATATCGGGCTTAACTAGCGTGGGAATGTTAGAGTTATTAGCAAGTATAAATGAATATTCAAAAAGACCAATAGCAATAGTAACATATAATGAAATACAAGCAAAACAAATAATGGAAAATTTGAAAGTATTTACAGATAAAGCAATATTCTTTCCCAAAAAAGAAATAGTAACATATGACTATGTAGCAGAAAGCAAAGAATTACCATATGAAAGAATAGAAACATTAAATCAAATAAAAGACAAAAGAACACCAATAGTAGTAACAACAATAGAAGCAATAATGCAAAAATTACCTAGTAAAGAAACAATTTTCAAAGACATACTAAAATTTAAAGTAGGAGATATATGTTCTCTAGAAGAAATAAAACACAAACTGATAAAACTGGGATATACTAGATGTGACCTAATAGAGGGAAGAGGCCAATTTAGTATAAGAGGTGGAATCTTAGACATTTCACTAAATGATAAAATAGGAGTAAGAATAGAATTTTGGGGAGATGAAATAGATTCAATAAGAAATTTTGCAATAATAAGTCAAAGGTCAATAAAGACTTTAGAAAAAGTAGAAATAACTCCAGCACATGAATATATTTTAGAGAAAAACATTGAAGAAGTTTGCAAAAAAATAAAGAAATTAGAAATGACTGAAAAACAAGAAGAAATAATGCAAGGAGATATTGAGCAAATATTAGCTGGAAATTATATAAGCAAAATTGACAAATATTTTGATTGCTTTTATGAAAGTACATCAAACCTAATAGATTATTTTTCAGGTAAATATATAATAGCACTAGATGAAGAAAGAAAAATAGAGCAAAGAACAATAAATATAGAGCATGATATAGAAAATCTAGAAAAAGCTTTAACAGAAAAAGAAAAATTTATTCCACAAGCTTTAAGAAATATAAATAACTACGAAGATATACAAAACCAACTAGAAAAGAAACATGGAAATTTAATATACTTAGAAAAACAAGATTTTTCAACAGATAAGGCACCAGAAAAATATAAATTTGAATATAGAGAAATAAACTACTATAAAAGTGAAATAGAAGGTTTTTTTGAAGAAATAAAAAAAGCACTATTAGATAAAAAAAGTGTATATATACTTGTTGAGAGCAAAGAAAAAGCTAAAAAGCTAAAAGAAACATTAGAAAAAGAAGAAATAATTGCAAATATTGAAGAAAAACTAGATAAAACAATAGTAGTAAAATCTACAGAAAAAATAGTAACAATAGGAATAGGAAAATTAAGTTCAGGATTTGAAAATTTTGAAATAAATCAATTAGTAATTTCAGCAAATGAACTAATTAGTGGAGAAAAAAGAAAGAAAAAGGTATCACATGAGGCATATAAAGAAGGAGAAAAGGTAGTATTTGCAGACTTAAAAATAGGAGATTATGTAGTACATAGAACTTATGGAATAGGAATATACATAGGTGTAAATACGATAAAAGCAGATGGAACAACAAAAGACTATATAAAAGTAAAATACCAAAATGACGATATTTTATATGTTCCTACAAACCAAATGGACTCAATAAGGAAATATGTAGGTGGAGATGCAATACAACCTAAGATAAACAAATTAGGAAGTAAAGATTGGGAAAATACAAAAACAAAGGTTAAAAAGAATTTAAGAGAAGTTGCAAAAGAACTAATAGAATTATATGCAAAAAGAGAAAAGACACAAGGACATAGTTTTAGTAAAGACACACCATGGCAAAATGAATTTGAAGCAAAATTTCCATATCAAGAAACAGATGATCAACTAAGATGTATAGAAGAAGTAAAAAAAGATATGGAAGGTTCAAAGCCTATGGATAGATTACTATGTGGAGATGTAGGTTATGGAAAAACAGAAGTAGCAATAAGAGCTGCATTTAAAGCAGTTATGGACCAAAAACAAGTTGCATATTTAGCCCCTACAACAGTATTAGCAGAGCAACAATATCAAGAATTTAAAGAAAGAATGGAAGATTATCCAATAAAGGTAGAAATATTAAACAGATTTAAAACGCCTAAATATCAAAAAGAAGTAATAAAAAAATTAAAATTAGGAGAAGTTGATATTGTTATAGGAACACATAGATTATTAAGTAAAGATGTTGAGTTTAAAGATTTAGGATTGCTAATAGTAGATGAAGAGCAAAGATTTGGAGTAAAAGACAAAGAAAAAATAAAACAATATAAAACAAATGTAGATGTTTTAACAATGACAGCAACACCAATTCCTAGAACTTTACATATGTCAATAGTTGGAGTAAGAGATATGTCAGTTATATATGAACCACCTCAAAACAGAAGACCTGTTCAAACATATGTATTAGAATATGATTCAGAAGTAATAAAAGAAGCAATAACAAAAGAATTAGAAAGAGATGGTCAAGTATTTTACATATTTAATAATGTTGAAAACATACAAAAGAAAGCAGATGACATATCAAGATTAGTACCAGAAGCAACAGTCTCATTTGCTCATGGAAGAATGTCAGGAAAAGAAATAGAAGAAATAATGGAAGATTTCGTTGAGAAAAAATCAAATGTATTAGTATGTACAACAATATTAGAATCAGGAATTGATATACCAAATGCAAATACAATAATAGTAGAAAATGCAGACAGAATGGGATTGGCTCAATTATACCAAATAAGAGGAAGAGTAGGAAGAGCAGACAGGCAAGCATATGCATATATAACATATAAAAGAGACAAAATGTTATCAGAAGTTGCAGATAAAAGGTTAAAAGCAATAAAAGAATTTACAGAATTCGGCTCAGGATTTAAAATAGCAATGAGAGACTTAGAAATAAGAGGAGCAGGAAGCTTATTAGGAGAAATACAATCTGGACACTTAGAACAAGTAGGATATGATACATATTGTAATTTATTAGATGAAGTAGTAAAAGAGATGCAAGGTATAGAAGTGAAACCAGAAGTAGATATACAAATAGACTTAAATGTGACAAGTTATATACCAGAAGAATATATACAAGATTCAAACCAAAAAATAGAAATATATCAAGATATTGCATTATGCAAAAATGAAGAAGATATACAAAATATAATTGATGAAATAATTGATAGATTTGGAGACATGCCAGGAGAATTAGAAAATTTGATTGATATTGCAAGAATTAAATATTTAGCAAAAGAATTAAAAATATCAAAAATAGCAAGCAAAAAAACAGCAGTATTAATAACATTTGCAGAAAATCAGTTTTCTTATGATATACCAAAGCTTGTAAAGGAATATGGAAATAGGTTGAAATTTTCAGCAGGAATCAAGCCAATGATTACATTAGAAATTGGTACAAATAATGAAATGAAGATTTTAAATGATGTAACAGAATTTTTAAAGACACTTGATAAAATGAAAATAAATTAAAAAATAAAAGGATAACTTAATAATAAAATAAAGAGAGGAAGAAGGAATTTTATATGGAAAAATCAAAAGTTTATTTCACAGATTTTAGAGCGAGACCAGGATATAATTTACTACAAAAATTAGAAAAGTTAGTAAAAAAAGCAGGAATTGAAAATATCAATTTTGAAAATAAATATGTAGCAATAAAATTACATTTTGGAGAACCAGGTAATCTAGCGTATTTAAGACCTAACTATGCAAAGGTTATCGCAGATTTAGTAAAAAAATTAGGAGGAAAACCTTTCTTAACAGACTGTAATACTTTATATGTAGGAGGAAGAAAAAATGCTTTAGACCATTTAGAATCAGCATATCTAAATGGATTTACTCCATTTTCAACTGGATGTCATATAATTATTGCAGATGGTTTAAAAGGAACAGATGAAGCATATGTAGATATTAATCAAGAATATGTGAAAACAGCAAAGATTGGAAGAGCAATTATGGATTCAGATGTATTCATATCTTTAAATCATTTTAAAGGTCACGAAGGAACTGGATTTGGAGGAGCAATAAAAAATATTGGAATGGGATGTGGCTCAAGAGCTGGAAAAATGGAAATGCATAGTAGTGGAAAACCAGAAGTCATTTTAGAGAAATGTAAAAAATGTAAGCAATGCATAAAAATATGTGCACATGGTGCTATTTCATATGATGAAGAAGGAAAAGCGGTCATTAATCATGATAAATGTGTTGGATGTGGTAGATGTATTGGCATATGCAATTTTGATGCAATTAAATCTCCAAATGATGAATCAGCTGATATTTTAAATAAAAAAATTGCAGAATATGCATTAGCTGTTGTAAAAGAAAAGCCACAATTTCATATTAGTTTAATTTGTGATGTTTCACCAAACTGTGATTGTCATGCAGAGAATGATGCTCCAATTGTTCCAAACATCGGAATGTTAGCATCATTTGACCCAGTAGCATTAGATAAAGCATGTGCTGATTTAGTTAATAAACAAGAAATATTCCAAAATAGTGCATTAGGTGAAAATATCGAGAAAAAAGTGCAAGGACATGACCATTTTCATATTAATCATCCAGAAACTAATTGGGAAAGCCAAATTGAACATGGAGAGAAAATAGGACTTGGGAATTCAAATTATGAATTAATAGAAATAAAATAATAAATGAATTGAAAATCTAATTTGAAATAAAATGATGATATTCTTAGGTTAAACTAGCAAATGAGACATATATATTAAATAATGAAACTAAATATTTCAAATATATACAATGTACTTCAAATAATAAAAAAATGAAATTATCCAAAGAAAATATTGTTGGTAATTTCATTTTTTGTTAATTTTAGGATAAGGCTTAGTTTCATTAGTAAGACCAAGTATATAATCAATACTTGTATTAAAGAAAGAAGCTAACACTTTCAAAGAATTAATAGGAATATTAACTTTGCCTAATTCATATTTACTATAATTAGTCTGAGAAATATTTAATAAATTTGCAATATCTTCTTGCTTTAAATCTTTATCCTCACGTAAATCTTTTAATCTTAACACAGATATCACCTCAATAACATTTTATAATAGTTACTAAATGACTATTGACAAATAGTTATATTTTGACTAAAATGAGATAGGAAAATAAAAAAGGAGGGATACAAATGACAAGAGAAAAAGGAATAACTCTGATAGCGTTAGTAATAACAATCGTAGTCTTATTAATATTAGCAGGAGTAAGCATTGCGATGCTAACAGGAGATAATGGAATAATAACTCAAGCACAAAATGCAAAAGAAAGCACAGATAGTGCAGAAGAAAAAGAAGGTGTTGAACTAGCAGTAACGGCAGCTACAATAAAAGAGAATGGATATGGAAAAATATCTCAGAATAATCTACAAGATGAAATTGATAATCAGTTTGGAGCAGAAAAAGCAATTGCTAGAAATAATGGAGATGGAACTTTCACAGTTAGTTTTGTTGATAGTAAAAGAGATTACAATATTAATTCTAAGGGAGTAGAAACAGGGGTAGATTGGAATATGGCAATGCAAAATGCAAAAGCTCCTGAAAGTCAAGATGAAGAAAGAAATAATGGTGTAATAGGAATCGGAACAGATGGAAAAGCAGTAGATATGGATTTATGGAAATATAATTTATTAGAAGATAATACTTATTGTCTAGGAAAAATAGATGGATGGGAAACTGGTTATATAGGAGAATTTAATGAAGATGGAAGCATAATAGGAGAGGTACCACAATATATATCAATAGATGGCAAAAATTTTAAACCTGTAACAACTATGGCTGCAACTTTTAGAAATTGTACTTCATTGAAGATTCAACCTAAAATACCAACTACAGTAACTAATTTAGTATATACTTTTTGGAATTGTGCTAATTTAGTAAATTTAAACGAAATCCATAATGGAGTTACAACAATGGAAGGAATATATATGGAGTGTATTGCTTTATCAGAAATTCCTAAATTACCTAATAGTGTTAAAATACTTACAAGTGCTTTTAGCAAAACGAATATAAGTGTAGCACCTGTAATTCCAGAGGGAGTTGATAAAATGACCAATACTTTTGGGGGGTGTGTGAATTTATTAGAAACACCATTTATTCCAAATTCTGTAACAGATTTTAGTGCTACTTTTACGGGTTGCACAAATTTAAAAAAAGTAAAAAATATACCACAAAAAACGACAACATTATCTCATACTTTTTTTAAGTGTACTAATTTAACATCAATACCAAACGAAATTCCAAATACTGTTAAGGATATGCCATCAGCATTTCAGTTTACAGGATTAGAAATTGCACCAGATATACCAGATAGTGTAACAAATATGAGTAGTACGTTTAGAGAGTGTAAAAAATTGAAAAAAGTAAATAAAATATCTGATAATGTAGAAGATATGCAATTTACTTTTTATAATTGTAATATATTGGAAGGAAAATTAGAAATTAATGCTAATCCTACTAATTATTTAGCTTGTTTTAGTGGATGTTCAGTAAATAGCGATAATAATTTAATATTAAAAGGAAATTCTAATTCATTAACTGAATTATTAAATACAAAATCAAGTAATTCTAAAATTATAATTGAAAAA
>CAJMRU010000053.1 GCA_905215845.1 uncultured bacterium | reverse complement strand
ATAATAGTAGGAACAAGAGGATGGATTTTATCAGAAGATGTTGAAGCAAAAAAGATGATAAATAGAGAATCTGCTAGGTTAGAATTATCAATAGAAGATGCACTAAAAGAAAAAGAAGAGGAAGATGAAATAATAGCATTTATGCATTATCCACCAATTTTAAAATCAAATGTTCAAAAAAATGAAATGAATGAATTTATAAAAGTTTTAAAGAAATATGATATAAAGAAATGCTATTATGGACATTTGCATAGTTCTTCAATAAAAGATGCAATAGAAGGAATTTACTTTGGGATAGAATTTAAGCTAGTAAGTGCAGATGGATTAAATTTCAAACTTGAGAAAGTATGCTAAATTTTATTGACAAAGAAAATGCAAATTGATAATATTAGTATATAATAGAGAAAAATGTTGAATAATATCTAAAAATATATTCATAAAACAAATATTAAAGCTATAAGTAAGTAATTTACTCATTATATACTAAAAAACATATATGTATGTTTAAATAAAAATGATTTTTCTTATATAATTAAAAGGGTAAGGAAGGAAGAAATCAAAAATGAAAATATATCCCAAAGCATATTTTGGCAAGGTAGAAGAAATAACTATTGAATTTTTGAAGAGAAACAACTTAAAAGCCTTGATTTTAGATGTAGATAATACATTAATAGACAAAGAAAGAAATATGACAGAAAAAGTAATTGAATGGGTAAGAAACCTAAAAGGACAAGGCGTAAAATTATACATATTATCAAATAGTAACAATACTGAAAAAGTGGAAGAAATTTCTCAAAAACTTAAAGTTCCACATCATAAATTTGCTATGAAACCACTTAAAAGAGGATTTAAAAAAGCTTTAAAAGAGTTAAATGAAAAAGCAGAAAATACAGCAATAGTTGGAGATCAAATATTCACAGATATAATAGGTGGGAATAGATGTAATATTTATACAATTTTAGTGGATCCTATAAAAGAAAAGGAATTTTGGTATACGGCTTGGAAAAGACCAATAGAAAACAAAATAAAAGGTAAATTGGAGAAAAATAGTAAATAGTAAAAGTGCAAAAAAATAATAAATTTGTAAAGCTTACAAGTTATATAATTTAAAAGTAGAAATAAGTCAGATTTATTTTCAAAAGAAAAATAAAAAAGGAGAAAGAGATGTATTTTAACGATGTACATATTGGCTATTATTTAGTCGCAGCAATCTTGGGTCTATTTGTAGGACAATTAGTAGATTGGGCAAATAATAGATTACCAGAATATAAAAAGTTTTTATCGAAAGATATATTTAAAGACTATAAAGAAAAATTTAAACCTAATTATATATTAATGTTATTAACTTCAGCAATATTTGTAACTTTAATTTATAATTATGGTATTAAAGATACTTTAATAGCAAACCTAGACTTAATAAAATTTATGATATTAACACCATTATTATTATCAGCATTTGTAATAGATTATAGATTGCAAATAATTCCTAATAGATTAAATCTTACAATATTTGAAATAGGATTAGTATTTGCATTTATATATGGGCTTTCTGATGTAGCAATAACCATAAATATGCTATTAGGAATGGTAGCAGGTGCAGGAATATTTTTATTAATCACTTTAATAGGGGGACTTTTTTATGGAAAAGAGGCCATGGGATTTGGTGATGTAAAATTAATGGGAGCATTAGGGTTATATTTTGGATTATCAAATATAATAATAGTAACATTAATATCATTTTTAATTGGAGCAATTTTAAGCATAGTATTATTAGTAAGTAAAATAAAAAAATCAGATGAATATATACCATTTGGACCATTTATAGTAATAGCAACATTTATAAGTATATATGTGCCATTTGAAACAATAAAGATGTTTTTGATGAAAATTTTTACATTAGGAATGTATCAATAAACACAATAAAAAGGGAGGCTATATTCATAAGATAATAAGAAAATAACTTGAAATATTTTATAATATGGTTAAGAAAAGAAGATAGAAAATTTACAGGAGATGATTTTTTATGAATCCTAAATTACAATGGTTAAGAAATAAAATGTCAAGCTTAGATTTACAAGGATTAATTGTTTCAAATCCAATAAACATAAGGTATTTAACAAATATAGAAGCAGAAGGAATATTATTATTAACTAGAAAAGAAAATATTTATATAACAGATTCAAGATATATAGAACATGTGCATACTATTTTAACATTATTTGATGAAATCATAGTATATGATGTAAAAGATGTTTCAAGAGATGACTATGAAAACTTTTTTATGTTTTGTGAAAATGTAGGATTTGAGGAAAACTATGTTACATATGCAAAATATAAAGAATATATCAGAAAATATAAAATTAATAATTTAGTAGAAACAGAATATATTATAGAAAAACAAAGAATGATAAAAGATGAAGAAGAAATAAAAAATATTCAAAAAGCATGCGAAATAACTGATAATTGTTTTTCATATTTACTAGAATATATAAAACCAGGAATGACAGAAAAGCAAATTGCAAGAGAAATAGAAGAATATTATAGAGATAGAACAGATGGATTATCTTTTGAAACAATAGTTGCTTCAGGAGAAAATACATCAAAACCTCATGCAGTACCAACAGATAGAAAAATTCAGGAAAAAGACATAATAACAATAGATATGGGGTGCAAGGTTAATGGATATTGTTCGGACATGACAAGAACAATATTTGTAGGAGAAGTACCAGAAGAAATAAAACCTATATATAATTTAGTACTAAAAAATCAAACTCAAACGACAAATGACTTTAAAGATGGAGCGAGTACACGATTACTTACAAAAATGGTTGAAAATGACTTCAAGTTAAATGGATATGATTTAATTCATAGCTTAGGTCATGGTGTAGGAATGGAAATACATGAAGCACCATATATAAGTTATAAGTCAGACGCACAATTAAGGGAAAATATGGTAGTAACTAATGAACCAGGAATATATATACCAGGAAAATATGGAGTAAGAATAGAAGATACTATTCAAATAACAAAATTTGGTTGTATAAATTTGACCAAATCTGAGAAAAATTATATTGTAATATAGGGATTAGGAAATGTTCCTAATCTTTAATTTTAATCATAGAAAAAACATATTATTATAGAAAAACAATTATAAATTAATAAAGAGGTATAAAGAAGATTTATTTAAAAAACTTGATTTTTCAAGCTATTTGTAGTAAAATAATAAAAGTCGATAAAATATATGAAAATTGAAAGGAGAATTATTATGGCATCAGTTTATTCAGCAGGAGATTTTAGAAATGGAACAACATTCGAAATGGAAGGAAATGTTTATAGAGTAGTAGAATTTCAACATGTAAAACCAGGGAAAGGATCAGCATTTGTAAGAACAAAATTAAAAAATGTTATTTCAGGAGCTACTTTAGAAAAAACATTTAACCCATCAGATAAATTCCCAGCAGCACAAATAGAAAAGAAAACAATGCAATATTTATACAATGATGGAGGTCTATATTATTTCATGGATAATGAAACATATGACCAAATGCCATTAAATGAAGAACAAATAGGAGATTGTTTAAAATATTTAAAAGAAAACATGGAAGTATCAATGTTATCATACAAAGGAAATGTTTTCACAGTAGAACCACCAATATTTGTTGAATTAGAAGTTACATATACTGAGCCTGGATTTAGTGGAAACACAACAACTACATCTGGAAAACCAGCAAAATTAGAAACAGGTTTAGAAATTCAAGTTCCATTATTTGTTAATATAGGAGATATATTAAGAATAGATACAAGAACTGGAGAGTATATGGAAAGAGTATAATAGAAAGGTGTGACATTACTATGACAGGACTAAAAGAAGAGTATACTAAATTTTTAGCAGACTTAGAAAAAAATATAAAGAATGAAGAAGACTTAAACTATATTAAGCAAAGATTTGCTTCATTTGTTGATGTTATTATTGACCAAATGGAAAAAATAATAACATATAAAGAAGTAAAAATGCAACAATTAGAAGATACTCAAAAAGAATTACAAGATAAACTAAGTAAAATGGAAAATATAATAGATAACATTGAAAAAGATATTTATGCAGAAGATGGATTCGACTTTGAAATTGTTTGTCCATATTGTAATTATCAATTTTTAATTGATGTAGACGAAAATAAAACAGAAATGGAATGTCCAGAATGTCACAATGTTATAGAACTAGACTGGACAGGAGATGTTTCAGATGATACTACTGAATTTGGAGGATGTAGTGGAAGTTGTTCAACATGTTCAGGATGTGATATAGAAAACAATTATGACGAAGAAGAAAATGAAGATGAAGAGAAAAACAAAAATCAAAAACAAGAAAATGATGATGATATGTAATTAATTTGATTTTGAGGTCGTGACTTTGGGGTCGGAGACAAAAATCATGATATTAAATATAAAAATAAGAGAAAATTTAGTGAGGTTACTGAAAGAGTAATTTTACTAAAGCTTCTCTTTTTTCTTTTAGCCTTATTATATATATGTAGAAGAATAAAATAATTAAAAATAAGTTAAAGGATTCTGATAAACACCATCTAATCGTATTCCCAAGTGTAGATGAGGACCAGTAGTTGCCCCATTAGTAGGATTGCCATCAGAATCCGTATACTGATTACCAGGAACACCATAAACATTTTTAGGGCCAACATAACCGATAACTTGTCCTTTCTTCACAAAATCACCAACTTTTACAATAAAATTAGGGTCACAATGACAATATGTAATACGCAGGTTATCAAAAGAAAGAGTTATAGTATATCCACCAGCACCTAAAAAATTTGTAAATATAATTTCGCCATCATCAACAGCAATAAATTTACTACCAACAGGAGCAGGAATATCAATACCAGAATGAGAAGAAGAAGCACCAGTAGTAGGAGAAGGACGTTTACCAAAATAAGAACTTATTTTGGTATAACCAGGTAAGGGCCAAACAAAACCATTAGGATTAAAATCTAAAATTTCAGAATTATCAGGAGATACGCTACCAGAGATAGAATTTGAATTTATAACTGGAATAAAAAATATTGAAATAAAAAATATGAAAAAAATAAAAAATATTAAAAGATTTTTGAATAATTTATAAATAATTTTTATTGCAGTTTTTCTTATTTAATGTTATCATATTGTTGATAGGAGTGATTTATTTATGGCACAACCAGAATTTGATTTTTATGACAAAACAAGTTTAAAGTCATATAACTTGGATAAAACTATGAGATATCAATTAGATATGTTAGATACTTTAGATGTATTTACTAGAAAACACTGCGAAAATGTTGCTAGTTTAACTTGTAGACTTTGTGAGTATTTGCATTGTAATAAAGGATTTACTGAATATTGTACTATTTGTGCATATCTACATGATATTGGAAAACTTTTCATTCCTGCATCTATACTACAAAAGCCCGGTAAGTTAACAGATGAAGAATATGAAGTAATGAAAACTCATACTACTTTAGGTTATAATATGTGTATGAAAGATTTGAAATTAAGACCTTATGCAGCAGGTGCTTTATATCACCATGAGGCTTTAAATGGTAGTGGCTATCCTAAAGGATTAACTAAAAAAGATATTCCATATGAAGGACAAATTATAAGAGTTGCAGATGAATATGATGCAATAGTTAGTAAAAGGCAATATAAATCACATATTGGAATTTCAGATACTTTAAAAATTTTAATTGAAAATACAAAACCTACAGCTGAATCTCGCTATTCAAGTGCTTTAAATGAAATTGCTGAAAATACAAAATTAGGAAAAAATAACCCTATTATAGTAAGAACACTTTTTAAAGTTGTAATTGATGACATTGAATATGAAATATATTGCACTCAAGGTTATGTAGATAAATTAAAAACAGATATTAAAAGAATTGAACAAATGCTAAAATATAAGAATAAAATGGAAAAAGCCAAAAAAGATAAAGAAAAAAATTATTACCTAGAAGGTGTAAAAATGCTTTTAAAAGATGGAGAAAATATTGAAAATTTAGAAATATTACATGATGAATATATTGAAGCATACAATACTAGAAAAGCTATAATTGATAATTTGTATAAAGAAATTAAAGTAATTAAAAAACTAAAAGTTTAGACCTATAATAATAATCACATAAAATTACTAATATTCTCAATATCTTTGTAAATATTTTCGTTAAATTCTTATGAGATTCGTATATCCTTAATAATTTTATATTACTATTACGAAAAAACTATCTTATAAATTGTGTATTGAAACCAAATTATTAAATAAAAAGTTTAATAAGATTTCACTTCAATTTATAAGGTAGTTTTTTTCTTTTATTCTTCAAGTCCAAAACTTACACCCAAAGCATTATTTATTTTATTAATTACATTTTCATCATCAATATGACCTATTCTCTCTTTTAATCTACTCTTATCTATTGTTCTAATTTGTTCTGCTAAAACAACTGAATTATTTTTTAATCCGCAAGTTGAAGAATCAATTTCTATATGCGTAGGTAGTTTCGTTTTATCTGTCTGTGATGTTATTGCAGCTGCTATTACTGTTGGACTATATTTATTTCCTAAATTGTTTTGTATAATAATAACCGGTCTTACTCCTCCTTGCTCTGAGCCTACTACTGGACTTAAATCTGCATAAAACATATCTCCTCTTTTTATTACCATTTTCTTCACTCCTAATATTGTTAGATTATCAAGTATATTTATTATTTTAAATATTAGTAAAGCAAAGAATATTTCTTATTATATTTCATTATATTTATTTT
>CAJMRU010000052.1 GCA_905215845.1 uncultured bacterium | reverse complement strand
TACTAATAGGAAGTTCTTACCTAAAAAAGGAACGATTTAAAATTAGGTAAAGTTCAAGCCTTATAAATGAACTGATTTGAAATTAGGTAATGCTTAAGCCTTATAAATAAGCAGTTTTAAAATAGGGGGTACATTTGAAAAAAGTGTACTCCTTATGTTTTATAAAGAAATGAGGAAAAATGGAAGAATTATTATTTTATACAGTTGATAAAAACTATATTAAATATTTAAGTGAATTTGAAAGCCATGTAAGTTATAATAAAGATGAAATTGGACATAGTAGACCATATTTAGGAATTGTATTAATAATAGCAAATTATAAATATTTTGTACCATTATATTCATATAAAGAACATTATAAAAAATACAAAAACAATCCTAGTTTTTTCTTTGTGTATGATAGAAAAAATAATCCATTAGCAATTATTAAGTTTTCAGCTATGATACCAGTTCCCAACAATTTAAATGTAACATCAGTATTAGAATATAATAGGCAAGATAAAAAATATAAAGATTTAATATCAGCAGAATATAGATATATAAATTCTAATAAAGAGGAAATATATAAAAGAGCAAATAAAATGTATGTTGCAGTAACAAAACATAAAAATAATTTTTTAAAAACAATAGCTTGTAATTTTACATTATTAGAGAAAAAATGTGTTGAATATAACAAATAATATCTAAGAAACAACTTACAATCTTCTTTTTACAGTAAAAAATAAAACAGTAAGAAGAAATAAAAATAGGCTTAAAATAAAAAAAGAAATAGATTAAAATTAATAAAGAAATAGCCTCAAGAAATTAAATAAAAATAAGAAAAAATTCTAAGTATAAATTAAATACCTAGAATTTTTTTTGCTCTATTAATATCATCATTATTAGCATCTCTAACACTATCTAAATCATATTTTAGACCTAATTTTTTCCATTTATATTCCCCCATACTATGGTAAGGCAATAATTCAACTTTTTGAACATTACTAAGTGTACCTAAAAATGATTTTAATTCTAATAAATCAGATTCATCATCAGTATAACCGGGAATAAGAACTTGTCTAATCCATACAGGAATATTATTATCACTTAGATATCTAGCAAATTCTAATTCAAGTTTATTACTATGACCAACTAAATCTTTGCATTTTTCATCATTAATATGCTTTATATCAAGTAAAACCAAATCAGTTAAAGATAATAGTTCTTTTATATCATCTGTTAAAGCAACCATTCCAGAAGAATCTATACAAGTATGTATATTTTCAGTTTTTAATTTTTTAAACAACTCAATTAAAAAGTTCACTTGTAACAAAGGCTCTCCACCAGAAATTGTAACACCACCATTAGGAGTTATATAATTTTTATATTTCATTATCTTTTCAAAAACATCTGAAAGTGAACGATAAGAACCACCATTCATATCCCAAGTATCTCTATTATGGCAGTATTTACATTGCAAGTGACAACCTTGTAAAAAAAGTACAAACCTAATTCCAGGGCCATCAACAGCACCAAATGATTCAACTGAATGAATTTTAGCAAAATATTTTATATCTTTTTTTTCTGAATTTATATTGTCCACAATATATTCTCGTATAACAAACAAAAGTAACCCTTGAAAAGAATCAAATGACTCTTTTAGAGAGTTTTTCTACTTGATGGTATACGAATCACTCCTTTCTTTAATTATATAATTTATATAAACAAAACATTATATAAATTTGGTTTAAAATAAATAAAGTTATAAAAATATTTACAAGGAAACACCAAATCGCACAAGCAAACTGAAACGATTTGGTGAAAACTTAAATATTAAATTCTTTCATGAATTGTTCTATTTATTACATCTAATTGTTGTTCTCTAGTTAATTTTGTAAAGTTTACAGCATAGCCAGAAACTCTAATAGTTAATTGAGGATATTTTTCTGGATGTTCCATAGCATCAACTAATAAACTTCTATCAAAAACATTAACATTTATATGATGTCCAGTTTGTTTGAAATAACCATCTAGCATATTTACTAAGTTTGTTACTTTTGTTTCTTCATCTTTTCCTAGAGTTCCAGGAGTTATTGAGAATGTGTAAGATATACCATCTTCAGAAGAATCAAAAGGTAATTTAGCAATAGAATTCATTACTGCTAATGCACCATTAGTATCTCTTCCATGTAATGGGTTTGCACCAGGACCAAATGGTTCACCTGCGCGTCTTCCATCAGGAGTATTTCCAGTATTTTTACCATATACTACATTTGAAGTTATTGTTAAAATTGATAATGTATGTTTTGAATTTCTATAAGTTGGATATCTTCTTAATTTATTCATAAACATTTTAACTATTTTAACAGCAATTTCGTCAACTCTTTCATCATCATTACCGAATTTAGGGAAATCACCTTCTACTTCATAATCAGTAGCTAAACCAGTTTCATCTCTTATAACTTTAACTTTAGCATATTTAATTGCAGATAATGAATCAGCTACAACTGATAAACCAGCAATACCACATGCCATTGTTCTTAAAATATCTTTATCATGTAGAGCCATTTCAATTGCTTCATATGAATATTTATCATGCATATAATGAATTGCATTTAATGCTTTAATATATATTTTGGCCACATAATCCATCATTTGACTGAATTTTTCCATTACTTCATCATAATTTAAATATTCAGAAGTTATAGGTGCAAATTTTGGAGTGATTTGTTTTCCAGAAACTTCATCTCTACCACCATTTATAGCATATAATAAAGTTTTAGCTAAGTTTGCTCTTGCACCAAAGAATTGCATTTGTTTTCCAATTTTCATTGGAGAAACACAACAAGCAATTCCATAGTCATCACCTAAAGTAATTCTCATTAAATCATCATTTTCATATTGAATTGAAGATGTCTTTATAGATAAATTTGTTGTATATCTTTTAAATCCATCAGGTAATCTTGTAGACCATAAAACAGTTAAATTTGGTTCAGGAGCTGGTCCAAGATTTTCTAAAGTATGAAGAACTCTAAAAGAGTTTTTAGTAACTAAAGTTCTTCCATCAAGTCCCATACCACCAATACTTTCAGTTACCCAAACAGGATCACCACTAAATAACTCGTTATATTCAGGAGTTCTCAAGAAACGAACAAGTCTTAATTTCATTACAAAATGGTCCATGATTTCTTGAACTTCTTCTTCAGTTATAGTTCCATTTTTCAAATCTCTTTCAAAATAAATATCTAAAAATGTTGAAGTTCTACCAATACTCATAGCAGCACCATTTTGGTCTTTAATAGCACCTAGATATCCAAAGTATAACCATTGAACAGCTTCTTTACTGTTAGTTGCAGGTTTAGAGATATCAAATCCATATTTTAAAGCCATTTCTTTTAACGCCATTAAAGCTCTAATTTGTTCTTGGATTTCTTCTCTTTCACGAATTACTTCTTCTGTTAAACAATCAACATCTAAAATAGATAAATCATTTTTCTTTTCTTGAATTAAAACATCAATACCATAAAGAGCAACTCTTCTGTAATCTCCTATAATTCTTCCTCTACCATAACCATCAGGAAGACCTGTAATTAAATGAGAACTTCTAGCAGCTCTAATGTCAGGAGTATAAGCATCGAAAACTCCATCGTTATGAGTTTTTCTATACTTATGAAATATTTCCTCAACTTCAGGATCAACCTTTCTATCATAAGCTTCACATGATTTTTCTACAATTCTAATACCACCAAAAGGCATAATAGCTCTTTTTAAAGGTGCATCAGTTTGAAGACCTACAATTTCTTCTAAATCTTTATCAATATATCCAGCTTCATGACTATTAACTGTTGATATTGTTTTTGTATCTATATCTAGAACTCCACCTTTAGCTTCTTTTTCTTTTTTGTAAAGTTCTAAAACCTCATCCCATAATTTTCTTGTTTTTTCAGTTGGATTTGCTAAGAAGTCAGAATTACCTTCATAAGGTGTATAATTGTGTTGAATGAAATCTCTAACATTTATTTCATCTTGCCAGTCACCTTTTTCAAATCCATTCCATTGATCAAATTTCATAATTTACCTCCTTTAAATTATATATATTATTATCATTTTTTACTGATAATATAATAACATAGTAGAAAAATATTATCAATAAAATAATACACTTAATTTTAGAAAAGTTATGTTGTATTTGCAACAAATTAGAGAAAACTAACAAAATGTTGAAAATAGTTGGAAAATATAGTACAATATATTATGTAAAACTGTAGCAACGGAACATCTTTTATAGAAGGTTTCGATTAATAAAAAAGGAGGATCATATTATAATGGTAAAAGCAAGAAAACTTCGGAGTTTAGAGGAGATTAAAGAAGCTAGTAGAACAGCATACTCATATAGAGAATTAGCTGAAAAATTAGGTATTACCTGTATGACATTATTTTCTTGGTTAGAAATGTATTATTCAAAAGACAGAAACGATATTAAATCAACATTAAAAGCAAATAGAGAAAAGAGAGAAAAAGAGGAAAATATACAAAAATTAAAAGATTTAAAACTTGTGAGTCAAAAAAGCAGTTCTTTTAAAGAATTAGAATTAAAAACAGGAATCAGCAATCCAAAAAAATGGATTTGTGAAAATTTTCCAGAAGAAATAAGCATAATTAAAACTAATCTACATGCTAATAGAAGAAACAGAGAAAATAAAGAACAATACAAAGTTATTTCTCAAAAGATGGAAGAAATTAAAGAATTAAGCAAAGAAGTATATTCTTTTAAAGAACTAACAGCGAGAGTAGGAATAAAATATTTATCTGAAAACTTATCGATATATTTTCCAAAGGAAAAAAATGAGATTAAGTCTAATCTTGTAGCAAATAGAGAAAAGAGAGATAACGAAAAAAAGAAACAAAAACGAGAAAAAGATTTAATAACTTTGGAAAAAGTTAAAGATTTAAGCAAGGTAGTATCCACTTTCAAAGAACTATCAGAAGCAATGGGCATATCAAGTATTAATAATTGGTTAGATAAAAATTTTCCAGAAGAAAGGCTTGAAATTGAAGCTAACTTAAAAGCAAACCAAAAAAAAGGAGATAATGAAAACAATAGGCATAAGCAAAATAAAAACTTAATAATATTGGAGATAGTCAAAGAAATAAGCCTGAGAGTATCTACTTTCAACGAGATATCAGAAGAAGTAGGTATATCGAATATTAATAGTTGGCTAACAAAAAATTTTCCAGAAGAAAAAGTTAAAATTAAAGCTAATTTGGCAGTACAAAGAGGAGAAAAAGCTAATGAAAGAAAGAAACAGAAACAACATGAAAATTTAATACGATTGGAAAAAGCCAAAAAAATAAGTATGAGAGTATCTACATTTAATGAGCTAGCAGAAGAAATAGGATTATCAGGTATTAGCAAATGGTTAGAAGAAAATTTCCCAGAAGAAAAAGAGGAGATTAAAGCTAATTTGGACTATAATCGACAAAAAAAGAAAAAAGCAAGTGAAAAGCAAAGCGATATTGAAAAAATAGAAAGGATTAAAGAAATAAGTCAAAGAGTATGTGATTGCAGAGAACTAGCAAAAGAAATGCACGAAGAAAGCCATAACATAGATACTTTTTTAAAAAAGTTTCCAGAAACAAATGAAGAAATTAAGGCAAACATAAAAGCTAATAGGTTGAAGGAAAAGGAGAAAATAGAACGAGAGTATTTAGAGCTGGCAAGAGAAGCAAGTAAGAGAGCTTATAGTGTTACAGAAATAGCTGAAGAAATAAAAATAAATGTAACATCTTTAAGCGATTCTTTAAAAAAATTTCCTGAGATAAGGGAAGAAGTTCAAAACAACATAACCACTAATAAAGCTAAAAAAAATAAATTTGAATTAGATGAAATTGAGTTAAGGGAAAATCATATGATTTTTCATACTAGGGATAATTCAATAGCAGAAGTTTGGAGATTTTATCATACTTCTCCACTTAGTTTCCTAAAACAAAATCAAGAAATAGAAATAGAAAAAGGCGATTATATATTAGTGGCACAATATGATCCAATTATTAATTGTATTATTCTTATGGGGTTTGAAATCTATCTTGAAAACTCAAAGATAGTTAAAGTAAAATATAGAAAAGTACAAGATGATATGAGAATTTACCATAATGAAAAAATACAAAATTTTGCCGATAAAGCAAAGGAAATATTAGGTTCTAAAATTAAATAATTTCAGAAACCTAAAAAAGAGAATCCAATTCATAGACTTGAATTGGATTTTCTTTATGTTGAATAGTATCTAAAGTATTCAAGTATTTCTGATAATAAGATGAATAATCTTCTAAATATTTATTCAGCTTCAGCAATTATTTTAGCGACTTTATAGATTAATCTTTGCTTATCAGCAGTACAACTTTTAATTAAATCATTAAATTCTTGGGTTAAATAATTTTCAGAATCGCTAGAAGCACCATTTAAAATATAGCCTTCTGAAACATCTAATAAGTTACACAATTGATGTAATCTCTTTAAATTTATATGAGAACTACCTCTTTCAACTCTACTTAAAAATGCTATAGAAACATCTAACTTTTCAGATAACTCATCTTGAGTATAATTTTTAGCAAGTCTTGCTTGTTTTATTCTTTGACCTATGATTGAATAATCTAGTGCCATAATTAATCACCTTCCAACTTTCTAGTTTATTTTTACTATCTAAGTTATATAACAATAAGCCAGAAAAGTCAAGGAAAATCTTGTATGCAATAGAAATAAGTAAGAAAAAACATAATAATTTGTGATAATTTTAAATAAAACTAATATTATATACATTATCTTAGAAAGTAATTAAATCTATGTTTATTCAGAGAGTATAAAATAAAGAGAAAAAACAAGCAAAAAAGAGAAA
>CAJMRU010000051.1 GCA_905215845.1 uncultured bacterium | reverse complement strand
CTCAATGTATCTGATAAGAGCTTTAAGGTGCTGAAGTTTGATAATAACAGGATAATACTGGAAGAGGAGTTGTGATATGAGATATTTATGGACAGAGGATGCCGGTGCTGGGCTTCACTTCTGGAAATTAGTTAACCAACTTTTCTTTGATGATGCACTTGTAGTCGAAAGTAAAGGAAGCAATCAGGGATTGTTGGATGCAGTATTGGACTTGCAAAGTAAAGATGATGATAAATACTATGTTGCATTTGATTATGTGGTTGATAATCAGGATATTCGTAATAAGTACCGTATGTTGAAATCAATAGCAGATAAGGCAGAAGGAAAGATCATAATTCTGGATATGATTTGTTTTGAATACCTGATTCTTGCTTTTGATAAGCTAGTGGCATGGACAGGCACCGGAAAGACAGATAAAATTAAGATTCGTGAAGAAGTATTGACGGCAGTTGAGAATCACAGAATCGATTTATCAAAGATTGATGATGAGAAAACATTACAGTATATAGCAGGTTTTAAGAGATATTCTACAGAACATGTGATGAAGTCATTGGTTGGTGAATTTACGCAAAATGAGAAGTGGTCCGTGAAGGGCACTATTATGGGTGAGTGTTGGTATAAAGATTGTTGTGTGTCGGAGCGTCCGGATAATCTGAGGTGTGGTAAGCCTGAGGTTGAAGATGGGGATGAAAAGATGAGGACGCTGATACGGTCGGAGAAAGTGCAGAAAATTTTGTCCACTATTATAGTATAAAACCGAGCACATATTGTGAAATTATTAAGAAAAAACATCAGTGATTACTTGAACTTGGTGTATAAATAAAGGATTTTCGCTTATGAAAGAAAAAATAAAAGATACTATAGTCGATTTATTATTCGATGGTGTTAAAGAAAAATTAGATTGTGTTAAGGAAAATTATAAATGGCAAAAGCTATTTGTTTCCACAGGGGATTTTTTTGTGAATAATCCGGATGTTTTGGTGAAATTTGAAGATGATTTATATTCCGTATTTTCAAAGGATAATCTAATTAGGATAGCGAAAAGATTAAAAGATAATAATGGATATGATTTTTCGCAATTACTTCATAATGAGTTATATGATTTGATGGTGAGTTATGAAATTCCGATAATGGAGACAGAAACGTATATTCATCACTTTATGCAGGTTATAATAACTTATTTAGAAGAAAATGATTCGGATAAAGCATTGGAAATGTTTTTGGGTGATATGAGAAAGGAAATCGGAACTTATTTTGCTGCATTAGAATCAAAATTAGAATTAGTTTTAAATCAAATCTCAAATTTAAATAAAGAGAAAATAACTACCTATTCAATAGCGGATATTGATGCGCAGATTAGGAGAGAAACAAAATATAAAGGAATGGGACTTGATTTTTTCAAACTTGATGATGAACAATTTGAATCAAAATTCCAAAATTCTCTAAATGATACAAAGGTATATGTTGTTGGAAAATCGAGAGAAGAGACAACTTATAGAATTTTAAATGAATTAAAAAATAAGAATTCAAAAAGAATCACATTGGTGGTTAAGTCGGAGAAAGAGTGGAATAAATTACAACATTCAAATTTGTCAGGGAATATTTTAGTGCCGTTTTTTTATGCAGATAGTATAGTGGTAATTCCTAATAATACCAATATTTTTATATATGGTGAAGATGAACCTTGCTATACACAAAATAAATTGGTTCTGAGAAAAAGGACAAAAAGAAATATTATAGATTCATTAGAAGAACTTGGCATAGATGCAAATGAAGCCTATAAGATGGTGGATAATACCCATGGATTATATGTGCCATTAAAGAAAAAGCTTTTTGATGGTGCGATGTATGATAAGCCAGATTGGATAGAAGGCCATTCAGATGTGGTTATAGCTGCTCTTTTATGTGGTAAATGGACTGAAGCAACCGGAGATGTATTGGTTTTCGAAGAATTGTCAGGAAAAGCATACAGTGACTGCAAAAAAGAATTGGGAAAGTATTTACATAGAGAAAATCCATACATAGTATCGAATAATAGCTATAGAGGGAGCAATATGCAGCTTGCTAGTGTAGAAGATGCATGGGAAGAGTTGGATCTTTATATAAATGATGAGATGTGGGATAAATTTATAAGTCTATTTTATGAGGTTTTGATAGAATCAGAGCCTATTTTTGAGTACCCTTTTGAAAAGCATTTTGAGGCGAGTATTTACGCAAAGAAACCAGAGTGGTCTCCAACGTTAAAAAAGGGGATGATAAGAACTCTTATTATGCGTGCGTATTATAGAGGGCATGAAGAAAATCAAAAGCAAATTGATAATATAGTAGCAAAAGTTTTGGATACTATTACCAGTAAAGAAAGATGGGGATATATTTCACAATATTTGCCAGAGTTGTGCGAAGCTTCACCGGAAAGTGTTTTAAGAAAACTAGAATCTGAAATAGAGGTATCTCAAGGCTTAATCGACTTGTTTGCAGAAAAAGATGGAGACTTTATGACAAGTCGACATTACTATACCAATGTTTTATGGGCCGTAGAACAACTAATTCAGCAAAAGAAATATGTTGCAAGAGCTTTGGAGTGGTTATGGGAGATTGACTCACATAATATTAAATTTAGTATAAATCATATATGTCTTTTTGACTATCTTTTTATATCTTCTCAAATGTCCGCAAAGCCTTATTTTATAGGCTCTACGGGCATTTTGCTTTTGTGGTAAACCTCACATATCTAGGTCTATCTTCTTATATTTTCGCTATCAAGCGTGGTTAAAATCGTGGTAAATACTTCTTATGCGATTAGACGCTGAACCTCTGATTTTGCGGTATCTATGGACGCATGAGCATAGTAGTATGCAAATCTTTTTATGAAAATAATTTTTAAAAATTATTGACAAGAAGCATTTCTTAGCTTAGCATTTAACCGTAAGGTTAATTAACTTTTTGATTAAATGAAAGGGGTGTGAGTGTGGGAAGTGTTTTTAAAGCTATTAGTGACCCAACTAGACGAGAAATTTTGAAACTATTGAATGAGAAAGATTTAAGTGCTGGAGAAATAGCGGAACATTTTGACATATCGAAACCTGCTTTAACAAAACATCTGAATATCTTACGAGAAGCAGAGTTAGTTAGTTCAGAAAAGCAAGGAAACTTTGTCATTTATTCAATCAATGTAACAGTACTTCAACAAGCATTGTCTGGATTTATGTCTATTTTTGGAAAAAAGGAGTGATTTAGAAATGAAGAAATCAATTTTTATTTTAGATATATGTATATTTGGGTTATCTATCACAGCACTTCTGATCGCCTTTTTCAAAAATTTAAGCAATGTTAATTTCCTTATAGGAGCAGGTTTGATTAGTTTAATGGGTGTTGCGCAAACGAGAATGGCAGTTATTACAAATTTATCTAAAGATAATCCAAAAGTGAAAACAATGCGTCGTATGAATAGATTGACGGTAATATTGGCAGTTGCACTATATTTTGTTCCGCTAATAGATAATGATTTCATCGTCAACATTCCAACATCATTTATTTTTGTGGTTACCATTATGCTTTTTACTGGAAATGTTTCAACAAAACTTCCTTTAAATAAGTATATGGGATTACGATTACCTTGGACAACGACAGATGAAAAGACATGGAAAATTGCGAATAGATTATTAGGATATATTACATTTCCATTAGTTTTCATTATGTTGATTTTATATTTTATAACAGAGCAATCAGAGTTGGTTTTGTTCATTGGGCTTGTTATTTGGGTTGGAATTCCTACAATTTATTCTTTTATCAAACACAAAAAAACAAATTAGGAGAGTGAACTATGATTAAAAAAATATTAAAAGATGTCTTAGGAGAAAATTTTACTGAGAATAATGAAAAGTATGCTAAAATCAATTTTATTATTGTTATTCTTATGTTTTTGGTTTCCGCAATTATGTTATTTTTCTTACCGGAGAAGATAAATATTTTGCATAATGGAGATACCTATTATCCTATCCCTAGTATTTTGGGAATATGGCTTGTTCCTGTTATTTCTTTGGTACTGAATTTTACTTTTATCAAGCAAAAAAAGTTATCATCATTAAATAGTATTATCATGGGATTACTTCTCATTGGAAGTACCATATATTATATTACTTTGATATAGTAAAGGATAAGACCAATGAAAAAAACACTTAACATCATTCTATTTGGAAGAAAAAAATCATATTTTGTCAAATGTACATTAACTTTAATTGGACTGTATCTAGGTGTTTTGTTTTGGTATTTTAATGTGGATTATCTAGGACAGCCAATACAAAATGCTTTAGTATTGGCTGTTTGTAGTTTGATTTGCATATCTGTTCTTGTAGCTTTGTATCGAATTCCAGAACAACTATGTGTAAATTCACAGATAGAAAAGTTACTCTATTTTCCTGTTAATCCTACAAATATTATTTATATGGTTATAATTCGATTATTTAAAATACAAATATTGTCATTTATCTGCTGTTTTTTATCAAGTATATATTTTTTTAAGTGGAATATTTTACCGTTAATTTTAACTACCATATTATGTGCTTTGATATTGATAATAATTGATTTATTTATCTTTTCAATTTCTATTGTTATATCGACAGTTAGTGAAAAATATTGCGGATATATTTTACTTACTTTTCAATATGGTGGTTTTCTTTTTATAATGTGGGGGATTGTACGTTTACTTATATTTGCATTTGAAAAACCGCTGATGATAAATGGAATATACCATCTTTTTGAAAATAATTATTTGATAAGTGTTCTTATTTTTATAATGATTATATTTCTGAGTTATATATATACTATCAAAATAAGTGCATCATATTTTCTTAGGTGTTACCATTATTTAAATTGTTTTACCAAACCTAGATTTCATGTAAATATATCTAAGTATTTTAACAAAAATCCATATATTTTGAATGAATGGTGTCGAGTTTCAAGAAATAAGGAATTACTTTTTTACTCTAATTTAAAAAGTGTGATAACTGTGTATCTTTTGGTAAATCTTTTTTCAAAAAGAATATCTGGAAGTTATATAGAAATTCAAAGTGTACTAAAAATTCTTGTAATGGTATTATGCTGTGCTATGAATACAATTTCCAGCACATCATATACCAGTGATAAAAATATCTCATATTATAACCTATTTCCAGTCAAAAACAGTAGGATATTCTTTTCTAAGGTATTGATAAGCTCTGTTTTGAATGAAATTGTCATCATTTGTGCATGGATTGTTTGCAGTATTGGTAAAAATGGGCTATTTTTTGATATATCTTTATTGCTGTATGGTACATTTACGGATATACTTTGCTCTTTTATGGGAGTGTACTTTGACTATAAAATGCCCAGAACTGAAATCACACCTAATACATTATTACATGGGAATATGAGCAAGATATTTGTTTTAGTCATGATTGTGGCTTTAACAATTTTAGAAATGTATTTTTGGAAAAAATTTTCCTTTGTTAAATTTTCTATTGGATTATCAATGATGAATATCTTGATTTTATTATTGATAGGTGTGGTTATGTATATGAAAAGAGGTCTTTCAGATGATAGAAATAAATAATTTAAGTAAGTCTTATGGTATAAATAAAATTTTTGAAAATGAGAGCATTACTTTAACTAATTCCTGTATATATGCTTTAGTAGGGGTAAATGGTATTGGAAAATCGACTTTTTTAAATTCGATTATCCAACCTAGCACATTGGATAAAGGAAGTGTAAAAATAGATGATATTCCTTCTACCGATTTTACAGCAAAATATCACTATGCTTTTGTTCCAGATACAAAGGATATGTTTTTAAATTTGACTGGAAAAGAATATTTACAATTTGTTAGTGAACTTTATAATCAAAAAGAAAAGTTTGATGAACTGCTTGCTATCTATATACCAAAATTGAAGTTGGAAAATTCATTAGAACAAACTATTTCCAGTTATTCTCTTGGAATGAAACAAAAAATATATCTTGCAGGAGCTTTCATGTCAAATGCTCAAAACATTATTTTGGACGAACCGTTTAATGCGATTGACCCAGAAAGTACTTCCGTTATCAAAAAAATATTATTTGATTTAAAAGATACTGGAAAAATGATTTTATTTTCTGTTCATAATTTAGATTTAGTATCAAATTTCTGTGATAAAATTATTTTTATAGATAACAGACATAGCATTTTTGAGTGTAACAACCCACAAAACTTTGATGTATTAGAAAAAATATTTTTTGACAAATGTGTAATAAAAAAATAAATTTAATGACTTAGTGCTAGAATACTGGGAGAATTTTATGAAATGAATGAGAAAGAACTAACTTCTAGTTTTAAGGCTCTCTCTTGCGAAACTAGAAGAAAAATTATTTACCTTTTAAAAAGTAAATGCTTATGTGCCGGAGATATAGCCAAACATTTTGAACTCACTGGAGCTACTATTTCACATCACTTAAAAGTATTAGCAGAGGGAAATTTGATAACATCTAAAAAAGTGGGTTTAGAGATATACTATTCTCTCAACATTGAAAAATATAATGTATTGAGTAGGTGGTTTCAATTTCTGAATGATATAGAAAATTTCAAAGAGAAAGGGATAAAATGAACACTCCAAAATATCTAGAAATTGCAGAATTGCTTAGAATAGATATATTTGTAAAACATGCAAAAGAAAATCAACTAATTCCCGGTATCAGAAGATACGCTCAGATTTACAATGTCAATCCAAAGATTGGATTATTCTGATGTGGAATTTGAAAATATGATAACAGAAGAAGTTATAAAAAGGTAGGTGTTCTATTATGATTGGACTTAAAAAACGAGATATAAAAAGGCGTTAAAGTTTGAAATTAAATGAAGTAAT
>CAJMRU010000050.1 GCA_905215845.1 uncultured bacterium | reverse complement strand
TATTGTATTAATAATATAAGTGGATAAAATATTACATATTTTGTTATTCCTACTCCATATCCAATTACAAAAGCAATTATAATTAATGTTGATATAGCAAAGTTTATAGCTTCACTAGTTACTACTGATATCGGCAATATCTCTCTTGGAAAATACACTTTTTTTACTATATTTCCATTTTCAATAATAGTAAATGCAGTTCTTGATATTGCGGAATTGAAAAATGTCCAAGGAATTAATCCACAACAAATAAATACTGTATAATTTTCTATCCCTCCTCCACGCATAAGAAGTGGAAATACTAATGCATATACTGCAATTTGTAAAAGTGGATTTAAAAATGACCACACTACTCCTAATATAGAATTTTTATATTTCCCTCTTACATCTTTACTTATACTTGTTTTCAAAAGTTCTCTATAATCATATAAGCTTTTAAAAAATCCCATTATTCTTCCTCCTATTTTGTCTCTTCTAAATATTTTTCTATTACTTCATTTGTAGCTCCATCCATTTTAATAACTCCATTGCTAAGCCAAACTGACCTGTCACACAATTCTTGTGCTGAGCCTAAACTATGTGTTACAAAAACCATGGTTTTACCTTCTTTTTTTAATTCTTTCATTTTATTTATACACTTAGCTTGGAAATGTTGATCTCCTACAGATAAAATTTCATCAACTAATAAAATATCTGCATCTACATTTATTGCAACAGCAAAAGCTAATCTCATAAACATTCCAGAAGAATAAGTCCTTACTGGGTTATCTATATAATCTTTTAATTCTGAAAATTCAATAATTTGTTCTAATCTGTCATCTATTTGTTTTCTTGTTAAACCAAATATTGAAGCATTAAAATATATATTTTCTCTTCCAGAAAAGTCTGCATGAAAACCTGCTCCAAGTTCTAGTAAAGAAGTTAGTTTTCCATTTGTGATAATTTTTCCTTTATTAGGATAAATTATTTTAGTCATAAGTTTTAACAATGTTGATTTTCCACTTCCATTTACTCCTATTAATGCAACTGCTTCACCCTTTTTTATATTAAGATTAATACCTTTTAAAACTTCTCTTACTTCTTTTCTATTTCTTTTCCAAAAAAGTAATTTTTCTTTTAGGCTATTTGCTTTATCTAAATATACATCAAAAGTTTTATATACATCTTGTACTTCTATTGCATATTCTTCTTCATTATTTTTCACTCTATTTACCTCCTTTTATCTTACGAATTCCTTTATATACTACATTTTTAGTTTCTCTTGCAAAAGCATATCCTGTTTTTCCTAATTTTAAAGCTATTTTATGATTTTTAAATACTTCTCTCATTCTTCTTTTAAATGTTGGTCTGTCATATAAAGCATAAAATATTAATCTTACTAATTTACTGTGATTTTCTAAATCTATCACATTATTATAATCTAAATAACTACTATTAGTTACAGTTATATTTCCTCCACTTATCAAAGAATTCATATCTCGTTGATTTCTATATTTTCTTTCTTGTAGCCAGTCTTCTGTAATTGGTTTTATTTCCTTACTTCTTACAGTGTCTTCAAAACCGATTGAGTCAAACATTAGCATATCAATAGTTTTTGAAGAATTTATATATGACATAAATGGTAATGATATATAATAATCTTGATAATATAATTTTTTATAATCTTCACCAAATATTTCTAATATATCGTTTATAAATTGTTTTGCAGCATTTTGCATAACACTAATTATATATTTTTCTTGATAAGTCTTATTATTTTTTTCAAGAATTGGTTTTACTTCTTCTCCTGTTAAATCATATCCTATTGTAGAAGGTGCTAGTTCTGAAATAATAGACTCATATGCAAATCCAGTAACTGCTGGTTTAGCATCAAAATATGTATTTAATTTATATCCTGCTACATCTGAATATTTCATAGCTTCATCTTGGTTTATATTTAAGAAATATGTATCTATTGGCTTATTACATAAAATTGATAAATACATTTCTGGTCTTCCACTATACCCTATATCAAACGTTGCAGACTTGTCCTCAAAATATTGTCCGAAAAAGCCTTTTAATTTTTCAATCTTTTCATTATTTTTATTTTCATCAAATAATTCGTCAATTATTATTTTTACAAGTTTGCTGAATTTTTGTCTTGTTTTAATGTCTTTTTCGTATTCAATACCATTTTTTTCTATTATTTCTTTTATTTTTTCTTCAGGATAATCTTTTAAGCTTTGTTTTACATATTTTATTATATATTTTGGATTATGATTTTCTATGTTTATAATATCTGTTAATTTATATAAGTCCATTTTATCTATTACTATTGCAGATATTAAGGCTTTTCTTGATACTCTTAAGTATTTAGCTTCTGGTACATTTTTATAATATTTTTTAAAGATATTATAAATTTCCATTGGCAAATATCCATCTCTTGCCATAAAAGCTAAATTTTTATATCCTTTATTTTCGGTTTCTCTTAATAGCCAATTAGTAACACCTAGCATATACATTCCTACTGCATAATAACCAATTAAATATGGATCTATATTAAAGTCAGATTCTCTATTAAATGTTCTAAATGGATTATCAAAATATTTATTTGCTACAACTGCTATCATTGTTCTTATTCCAATGAAATTCATACTTGTTTGATTATCTCTCCAAAATGGCATACTTGTATATAACATTTGTGCTAAATTGTTTGTTGTATTTTTGTCTAACATAACATCTGTAGTTTTAGGAAAATAAATAGAATTTATTTTATGTTTTCTAGCCATTTCATAATCTGACCTATAATTATCTCCAATATGTACTATATTACTAGCTTCTACATTTTCTTCTTTTATTACTTTTTCATATAAATTTCCTGTTGATTTTGTCTTCATTTCTTCGCAAGATAAATATATTTTATCTATTTTGTCAAACCCATTTGTTTTTAATATTTGCTCTATAACTTCTAATGGTAAATACATATCAGAAGTACAAATAACTTTTTTTCCTAAATATTTAGCTAATTTATATATTGAATATGCTGTTTCTCTTCTCTTGCAAAATCTTAATTCTAACTCAATTTCTTTCTTTTTTAGATGTTCTGCAATTTCTTTTTCTACATCATATTCTTCTTCAATTATCTCATATATTCTATCTAATTTAACTTCTTCTTTTTTATCTTCAAAAGCTTCTGTTCTTGCTAAAACTTCACTTTCTTCTCTAATTCTTGCAAAATCAATTCCTACATTTCTAGATAATTTTCTATAATCATCATTTAAAAATGTGAATAAATCTTTTGGATATAGAAATGGTCTTGTTATTAAAGTATCGAAAATGTCAAAACTAACTATTTTTGTTTCTTCCTTCATAATCTTAGCTTTTAGCTTATCTAACCCTTCATTCCAAGGTGTTTCAACAGAGCTAAAAAATCCTGCATTTCTAACTTCAAATTGCTTTGGACAAAATTTATCAAACATTTTTTCCAAATTTTCTTTTTCTTCTTTATTAAAGTTTAAATTTAATAAATATGATTTATGCATTTGGCAATATAAAGCTCTCCATTTTTCAAATCTAGCCTTATATTCCTCATAAATCCCTTTTTCCTTCAAGAAATTCTCAATAAAAGAAAAAGAAGTTGTTAAATCCTCAATATTTTTACTAGCTTTTTTGAAAGTTATATCATTAATAGATGTGGATGCTCCATCATGCTTCGTATAGAAAAATGCAACTCTATCTACTTTAGTAACTTTTTTAGCATAATAAAACAACACATTTGAAAAAGCAAAATCTTCTGTCATTATTAAATGTTTTTTAACTTTTCTATATTCAACTACTGCTCTTTCCCATATTTCTCTTGAATATATCTTATTTGGCGTTATATGCCAAGCAAAATTTAACCCCTCTTGATTGTAAAATTCTTGATAACACTCTTTACCATTTAACTCTTCAAAAGGAAATTCAAAAAGATTATATATTCTTCTATCATTTTCTGCATAATCCATAACTAATTTTGAGAAAACAATATCAGAATTTGTTTCTTCTGCTTTTTCTATTAACTCTCTATAAAAGTCATTAGATACATAATCATCTGCATCTAAAAATGCTATATAATCCCCTGTTGAATTTTCAAATCCTGTAACTCTTGCTTGAAATAGTCCTTTATTCTTTTCATGTTCTACATATTTTATTCTATTATCTTTTAATTTATATTCTTCTGCAATTTCTTTGCAATTTTTTGGTGAACCATCATTTACTATTATTAATTCCAAATTTTTATATGATTGTTTTACTAGTGAATCTAAACATTTAGGTAAAAATTCTTCTGAATTATATACTGGTATGATAACTGAAATTTTTTTATTTAACTGCTTAGTAGACATACTAATTCTCCCACTCCTAACTTATTTTAATCTTCATGATTAAATATTTTATTTATTTTTTGTGCATATTTCCAACTCTTGCTACTATATATTTCTTCTATTTTCTTTTGTAATTCTCTATTTTCCTCTTCTATCTTTAGTTTTTCATTTTCTTCTGTGATATTAGCTTCTAATAGTTCTTTATTTTCTTTTTCTATTTTTTGAATCCAATCATATTTTGCTTTTATATCAACATACTGACTTTCTATTAAATCAGTCCCCTTTTTTATAATACCGAATAAATTAATCCAATCAAATTCAATTTGTACTTCTTCTGGAATATTTATATAGTTCTTATAGCAATCTAATTTTTGTGTTGCAATTTTATAGTTTTCCTCTATTAATTCTTTTCTATTTTCTCCTAGTTGCAATATCATATCAACACATTCATCTACAGTAATAACTTTCATATTATCACCTGAAAAATTTTCTTCTAATGCTAAATTAATATTTTCTTTTGTAATAATTCCATTAATACCATTATATCCAGTAACAACTACTGGAACTTTCATTGCTATACCTTCCAATATACATCTATCAACACCTAATAGTAAATCTGCCTTTTTTAAATATTTTATGATATCTGTTTGTGGTCCTAATAAATTTATTATATCTGATGGCAAATGTAAATCTTTTATATGTTGTTTAATCTTTATTTCTGTACTTTCTTCTCCACCACCAACTATATATAATTTAGCTTCATTATTATTTTCATATATTTTAGTATATATTTCTATTCCTTCAAATATTGTATTTAATTTTTCTTCATTAAGCCTAGATATTATATAAATATTATTCAATTTTCCACTATACTTTGGTTCTAAATTCATATATTTTTCAAAGTCTATTCCATTATGAACAATTACATATTTGTCTTTTTGTATTTCATATTCTTTTTGTGTAAATTCGGCAACTTTAGGCGTAATCGCAATTATTTTATATGCATTTTTAAAATAAATTGGAAATAAAGTTTTATATAAAGGATATTTCCATGTATAATATTTTTTGGTATCTCTAATTCCATGTTCATATGCAAAATAAGGTATTTTTGTAATAAATGCTGCTAACATCACTGTTGGTATACATTGGTATTTATGAATATGAATTTCTGTTATTTGTTTTTCATTAATTATATCTACTATTTTCTCTATCTTTTTTGGGTCAATTTCATTTTCTTCTGGAAACTCAATTTCTATATAATTTCCGCCAAGTTCTTTTACTTTATCAGAATATGCCCCTTTTCCTGCAATTACAAAAACATTAAATCCTTTTCTCCTAAATGCTGTAATTTGATTCAATATTACAGTTTCTACTCCTCCAATTCCCATAGAATTATTACATAATAAAATATTTTTCATAACATCACCTATGTGCCCTTTATTTCTTTCATATTATACCCTCTATAAAATTCTTTGTCAATAAATGTACTTCTATTTAAACCTCATATTGGTTTTGATTTTCCCTGGTAAATATAGCAATATTATTAATGCCCTATTAAAATTATTTTTTACATCTTTTAGTTTTATTTTTTTATTTGATAGTATGCTAAATAATATATAGTGTTTTATTGCATACATTCTTTTATTCCATAAAGTTCCTTTAAAATCTCTTTTTAGTATTTCATAAAAATAATAATAATATCCAATAGGATTTTCTTTAAATTGTTTATTTAGATTTTTAGTATACCCATTTTCTTGATATTCACAAATCATAATTGGAAAATTGAAACACAACATCTCATTATCATCGTCCATTTCATAGTATAGTCGTGCTTCTGTTATAAATCTTTCTCCATTCTCTAATTTATGTTTATATTGTTTTCTAATTTTTGATATAAATAAAATCGCCTTTTCTCCTTGGTCATTTTCCTTGTAGTGTAAATCAAATAGAGTTGTCCTTCTTTTAGTAAAATTATTTCCTATATTTTCTCCATTTGTGCTATGTTTTAAAAAACATAATCCATATATATTTTTTTCGTTAAGTGTTTCGTTTATTTTTTCTGACATTATTTTAAAGGCTCCATCTGAGAAATAATCATCTGAATCACAGTCTATCATGTATTCTCCTGTTGCCTTTTCTACTAGATTATTTATTGCTACCATTTTGCCTTGATTTTTTTGTTTGAAATATTTTATTTCAATATGTGATTTTTGTTCTTGAATAAAGCTTTTTACTTTTTGCTCTGTTTGGTCTGTTGAACCATCATCCATTATTAGCCATTCTATTTCTACACCATACTTAGAATTTTTTACTAGACTTTTATATAGTCTTTCTAGTAATTTTTCTCTGTTATATGTAGGTGTTAGTACTGAAATTTTCATTTTGTTCTCCTATTTGTTATATAAATTTATTGTGTATTTTATCTATTTATTTTTATGTTCTATTTTTGTAATGATTTTATCAATTTTTCTAGGATTAGTCAAGGTTTGCAATATGGTTTTATACATACAAACTTTTGAAAATGTTGAACAAAATTTATTGATAAAAATAATATTTTATA
>CAJMRU010000049.1 GCA_905215845.1 uncultured bacterium | reverse complement strand
AAGATATTATAAATATAACAAATGGAACTCTAATCCAAGGAAACTTAGAATTAGAATGTATAGAATTTTCCAAAGATACGAGAATAATAAAAGGTGGAGAAATCTACATAGGAATAAAAGGAGAAAACTTCGATGGAAATAAATTCTGGAAAGAAGCACTAAACCAAGGGGCAGAGGCTGTAATAGTACAGGACATAAACTTTAAAGAAGAGGAATTAAAAAAGTTTAAAAATAAAACAATTATAAAAGTAGAAAATACCCTAGAAGCTCTATACAAAATAGCAAAATTTAAAAGAGAACTATATGATATACCAGTAATAGCAATAACAGGAAGTGTAGGAAAAACAAGTACAAAAGATATTGTAGCAAATGTGGTTTCCAAGAAATACAAAACACTAAAAACAGAAGGGAACAATAATAATAATATCGGAATGCCATTAACAATATTAAAACTAAAAGACCATGAAGCAATGGTATTAGAAATGGGAATGAACCACTTTGGAGAAATAAGTTTATTAACTAATATAGCAAAACCTAATATTTGTATAATAACAAATATAGGAACATCACATATCGGAAACCTAGGTTCAAGAGAAAACATATTAAAAGCAAAACTGGAAATACTAGAAGGAACAAAAAATCCAATTGTTATAATCAACAATGACAATGATTTATTACATAAATGGTATGAAGAAAATAAAGAAAAACATAATATAAGAACATATGGAATAAAAAATCAAAGTGACTTTATGGCAAAAGATATCAAATTAAATGAAAATTCAAGTGAATTTAAAGTAATAAAGTCTAAGAAAAACAAAGAAATCAATACTAATGTACCAGTTGGAGGAGAACATTTCGTATTAAATAGTTTATGTGCATTTACAGTAGGAAAAGAATTAGAAATTGACGAAAAAGATATAACAAGTGGAATAGAAAGTTTTGAATTAACAAAAAAAAGAATGGACATCATAAAATTGAAAAATGGAGTAGAAATAATAAATGATGCATATAATGCAAGTTTAGAATCAATGAAAGCAAGTTTAAAATACTTAGGAAATATTCAAGAAAAAAGAAAAATTGCAGTGCTAGGAGATATGTTTGAATTAGGAAAGTTTTCTGAGGATTTGCATAAAAGTGTAGGAACTGAAGTTTATAAAAATAATATTGATATATTAATATGTAGTGGAGAAAGCTCAAAAAAGATTGTAAAACAAGCAAATACAGAAGGGTTATCCACAAAAAATACATACTATGTGGAAAACAAAGAGGAAATATTAGAAAAATTGAAAGATATTTGTAAAAATGGAGATGTAGTCTTATTTAAGGCATCAAACGGAATGCAATTTTATAAAATAGCAGAAGAATATCAAAAATATGTGGAAAAGAATTAAATGTTATAAAAAATGAATTAAAATATATAAAGCAAAAATTTAACAAAGTAAATTATATAGTTAAGATATAAAATTATACAAAGATATTATTTACAATCTAATAATAACTATGTAAGGAAGTGTGTGAAAATGAAAATTAAATTAGGAATTATATTCGGTGGAATGTCAACAGAAAATGAAGTATCAGTTCAGTCAGCTAAATCAATAATGAAGGAATTAAATAAGGAAAAATATGAAATTTTCCCAATTTACATTTCGAAAGAAGGAACATGGTATAAATATCTAGAAACAGAAGAAACTATTAAATTTGGTCAAGAAATAAAAAATAAGAAAAAAATAGAAAACATTATGGAAGAATTAAAAAAATTAGATGTAATATTTCCAGTTTTACATGGTCTATATGGAGAAGACGGCACAATACAAGGGCTATTTGAATTATTAGGAGTAAAATATGTTGGCTGTAAAGTATTAGCTTCAAGTATAGGTATGGATAAAGCATATACTAAAATAATATTTGATAGAGCAAATATAAATCAAGCCAAATATGAATATATAAAAGTTGATGGAGACAATTATAAATACATAGATAAAAAATTTAATGAAGAAAAATTAAAAATGGATTCATTAATAAAAAAAATAACAACTAATTTAAAATTCCCTATGTTTGTAAAACCATCTAATTCAGGTTCAAGTGTAGGGATTAGCAAAGCAGAAAATGAGGAAGAACTAAAAAAATATATAAAATATGCAGCAAAGTTTGACAATAAAGTTATAATAGAAGAAGGAATAATCGGAAAAGAAGTTGAATGTGCAGTATTAGGAAATGAAGATGTAATTTCATCAAATGTTGGAGAAATAAAAGCAGCGGATGAGTTTTATAGTTTTGATGCTAAATATAAAAATCAAGAATCAAAAACATTAATACCAGCAGAAATACCAGAAGAGATTTCAAAAGAAATAAGAAAATTAGCAGTAAAAGCATTTAAAGCAATAGATGGAAAAGGATTATCAAGAGTGGATTTTTTTGTTGAAGATAAAACAAATAAAATTTATATAAATGAAATAAATACTTTGCCAGGATTTACTAATATTAGTATGTATCCTAAATTATTTGAAAGTATAGGAATAAAATATAGTGAGTTGTTAGATAAATTAATAGAACTAGCACTATAAACTTATTACAATTAACAGTTTAGTAATAAATTATTGTTTCGTATTTTGTGTGTCCCAATTTACAAAAAAATAAAGAAAAGTCCATAAAAATATGGATTTTTTTTTCATTTTATATTATAATGGACATACCTAATTAAGGGAGGATGTCACAAATGGTTTTTAAAGATTATTACAAAATTTTAGAATTAGAAACAAGTAGAGTATCTTTAGAAGAAATAAAAATAGCTTATAGAAATGCAGCTAAAAAATATCATCCAGATGTAAATGTTGGAGATAGTTTAGCCGAAGAAAGAATAAAAGATATTAATGAAGCATATACCAAATTATCAAATCCGTCAACCAAAAGAAAATATGATAGAATTTGGAATGCGAATAATTTTAGACAGAATACATTTAAACCTAATGGAAAAGAAACAATAGTAAATATGTTTTTTGGAAAGAACTCTAATAAAGAAAGAGAAATAAAAGAAAAGAATCCACCAATTAAAGGAGAAAATGTAGAAACAGAAATAAAAGCTACACTATATGAAGCTTTTAATGGACTAGAAAAGAAAATATCTTTAAGAACGATAGATGGAAACATGAAAACTTTTTCAGTTTCAATTCCTGAAGGAATAAGAGATGGGGAAAAGATACGATTACTTGGACAAGGTAAACCTGGAAAAAACGGAGCAAAAAATGGAGATTTATTTATAAAAATAAATATACAAAATGATAAAAAATTTAAACTTCAAGGATATGATATATATACAGATTTAATGTTAACACCATCAGAGGCAGCATTAGGAACTAGAGTAATTGTTCAATCAATAGACGAAGAAACTAAAGTATATATACCACAAGGAATAGAAAGTGGGGAGAAGATTAGAATACCAGGAAAAGGTTACAAAACAGGAAAAGGTACTAGAGGAGACTTGGTAGCTGAGATAAAAATAATGGTACCAAAAAAATTAACAAATGAGGAAATTGAAATATATAAAAAATTAAATGAAATATCAAATTTTAATCCAAGAAATACAAATATTTGATTTACATAAAAAGAATCTTGACAAACCTTGCAAAATCAAGTAAAATATATATTGTAGGTATTTTATACTAAAGATAAACTATGGATTAAAACATAGAAATGGGGTGTAAATAAAATGATGGAAATGTGGCAAGGAAAACATTTTAGCATAACAGATCCAAAAGGTGTGAGTACAGTAATATACCAAATAAATAAAACAGAAAAAGAATTTTTAAAAGATTCTCCAAGATATACAGTTCAAAGATTAGACTTTTCAGAAGAGATCACAGGAGAACTAACTAAAAAGACTTTTTATGTAGATAATCCATCAGAAGATGAAGATGATTTAGTAATTCTATCATTTGGAAAAGATAGGGTGGTAGTTAATATGGCTTTACTTGAAGGAAATAAAATTTCTATTAGTAAAAAACCAATGCCATTAAAATTTAATAGTTTATATTCAGAAGAAAAAACAGAATATAAAGATGTAAAATATACACCAAATTTAAAAAGGCCAATTTGTATAATTGACCCTGAAACAACAGAAGAAGTTAAACCAGTATTATATTATGATGAAAAAACAAATGAAGTAAAAGGAAAATGTAAATTGAAACCATATAAATCTTATTTTGCCTTTGAAATTAGAGACAAAAAGGATAATTAAGGAGGAATTTTTAAATGGGGAGTCCGAGTGCACAGAAAGATGATAATATGAGATTAGAAATTGTTTGTGCAGTAATTCAAGAAGTAATAAAAGAAAATAATAAGCAAGATGAAAAAAAGAAACCAGGAGAATATACTGTAGTTGAAAGTAAAGGAAGAAAAGATGATTTAGAAGCTCAAATAACACAATCATTAGAGCAAGTTATACAGGCTGGTGCAATAGATAATGAATGTAAATTTGATGCAAAAACTAATACTATGTTGAGAGTAGTAAATAGTAAAGAAATTGCTGTTGGAGATAAAAATTCATTTAAGAAAGCATATAAAGAAATGAAAGAAAAAGGAAAAACATATTCAAAAAATAACTCAGACAAAGATTATGGTATAGATGAAAAATAATACAAAAGAGTAGGTGGGTAGATAATGAACTACAAGATACAAGGAGCTTTAAAAAGAAATAAAAAATATTTTATAATATTTGGAATACTATGGATATTTCTTGCCATAGTATTTGTTGCGCCAATTGCATATAGTAAATTTATGGCAAGTTTAGTAGAAAATACAAAATTTTTGGAAGTATTTATAACAACATTTGGAACTTCTATAATGCATCCTTTCCAAACCTTTGGTAAAATATTTTCAGAAGGAATTATTAGTGATTATTTAGTGATTTTAGGTATAGCGACAATTTTTTATTTATTGTTCTTTTTTATAGGTATATTTAAATCAGCACCTAAGAATGAATACTCAGATATTGAACATGGTTCAAGCGACTGGAGTCAAGGAGGAGAACAATATCAAATATTAAATAAAAATAAAGGGATTGTATTGGCAGAAGATAATTATTTACCAGTAGATAAAAGAGGAAATGTAAACGTGTTAGTTGTAGGACGGATCAGGTTCTGGTAAATCGGCTTCATATTCAATACCTAATGCATATCAAATGTTAGGTTCATATGTATTTACAGATCCAAAAGGAGAACTATATGATAGGACAGCAGGATTTTTAAAGCAAAATGGTTATGAAATAAAAGTTCTAAACTTAGTAAGACCTCAATATAGTGATGGATATAATCCTTTAATGCATATAGCATCAGAATTAGATGTGGACGTTATAGCAAATACAGTAGTAAAAGGGCAAAAATCAGAAGGTGGAGGATCAGATCCATATTGGGATGATATGGCAGAAATGTTATTAAAAGCTTTGATATATTTTTTAATAGCAACAAGACCAGAAGAAGAACAGAATTTAGCAAGTTGTGCAGAGTTGGTAAGAGCAGCTAATAATAATGGTGGAAGTAATTTGCTTTCAGAATTGATGTCACAATTACCATACGATCATCCAGCAAGAATGAATTATAAATCAATTGAAATAGCTCCAGAAAAAACATATGGGTCAATATTAAGTTCTTTACAATCAAAATTAGGTAAATTTGATTCAAAAGAAATAGCTGAACTTACTTCAACAGATACAATTGATTTTGAAGAAATAGGAAGTAAAAAAACAGCAGTATATGTAATTTCTTCAGATACACATACAGCATATGACTTTTTATTAACAATATTCTTCTCTCAAATGATACAACAACTATATGACTTTGCTGATCAAAATGGTGGAAAATTAAAAGTACCAGTATATTTTATATTAGACGAGTTTGCAAATATAGGTAAAATACCAGACTTTGATAAGAAAATATCAACATCAAGAAGTAGAAAAATATCATTTAGTGTAATATTGCAAAATATAGATCAGTTAGAAGCAGTATATGAAAAATCTTATGAAACAATAATGGGAAACTGTGATACACATGTATTTTTAGGAAGTAACTCATTTAAAACGGTGGAATATTTTTCAAAAGCATTAGGAGAAAAAACCATTGAGAGAGATAGTATATCGATAAGTAGAGATAAGCAAAATTGGAAAACAGGTAAAAGTGTATCAGATCAAGTAATGGCAAGAGCGTTAATGACACCAGATGAATTGAGAAGAATGGATAATGATTTGTGTATAATTTATGAAAAGGGAATAAAACCTGTAAAAGCACAGAAATTTTATTATTTTAAACATCCAATGGCAAAAAAATTAGCGGCTTGTGAAATTAGTCATAATGATATTGGAGAAAAAAATAGAGGAACTTGGAGAAAATATAATCCATATAATCCATATATTCCAGAAGATGAAGAAAAAGAAAAAATAGATAATTTGAAAGTAGAATCTCTAGACGATTTATTTGATGATGATATTCTTGAACCAAAAAAAGAAATCAAAAGTGATGTACCTGAAAAAGAAGTTGCAAGTAAAGAGGTATCACCAACTGTGGATTTATCAGATTTTAATGATGCACCTATAATGCCACAAGAGGATGATGATTTTTATGAGTATGATTTACAAAAAGAATTAGAGGCTAAGTTTGATGAATTATTCGGCCCAGTAGATGGGGAATAAATTTTATATTACAACAAAAAAAATCAAATGCAAGATGAAAAAGTAAACAAAGACTAAAAGTAGCTATACATAGTCTGATGGAGTAGAGAGTTGCGCTCTGCTCTGTTTTTTTGCATAAAAAAGATGTGTAGTTGTGGTACACACCCAAAAAAGGCAAAAATTTTTTCGCTTTTTGTATTGAAAAAATTGAAAAAGTATAATAAAATATAAAAACAAAAGATTAAAGTAATAGA
>CAJMRU010000048.1 GCA_905215845.1 uncultured bacterium | reverse complement strand
GGGGAAAACTTCAAAAATTACAAAAAGAAGAAATGTATAGAATTAAATTAGATAATAAAAAGGCTAAGAAACAGCAGATACATAAAATTAAAACGGATAACAAGAAAGCCAAGAAACAACCAATAAATAAAATTAGCTTGGATAATAGAAAAGTTAAAAAACAAAAAAATAAAATACATAATGTAGAGCAAATCTATGGTACAAGGATATATGGACAGTATAAAAATACTGGAACATATAGACCTATATAAATGAAAGGGAGGATAAAAATGGAAGAAAACATTAAAAATATCAAAGAAAGTTCAATCAAAGAAATTGAAGATAGTAAAGACTTAAAGACTTTAAATGATTTAAGGGTAAAATATTTAGGTAAAAAAGGAGAATTGACTCTTGTACTAAGAGGTATGGGGAAATTATCTCCTGAAGAAAGACCAGTTATAGGAAGCTTAGTAAACAAAGTTAGAGATGAATTAGAAAATTTAATTCAAGAAAAAGAAAAAGAACTAAAAAAACAAGAATTACAAAAAAGATTAGAAAATGAAGTTATAGATGTAACAGAGCCAAGTAAAAAAACTGACTTAGGTTCAAAACATCCAATAACTCAAATAATTGAAGAGGTAGAAGAAATTTTCTTAGGAATGGGATATAAAATAGCAGATGGTCCAGAAGTGGAAAAAGCTATATATAACTTTGATAAATTAAATACACCACCAGATCACCCAGCAAGAGATATACAAGATACATTTTATATTAATGAAGAATTAGTTTTAAGAAGCCAAACATCACCAGTTCAGGCAAGAGTTATGGAAAACGAAAAACCACCAATTAAAATAATATGCCCAGGAACAGTATACAGGTCTGATAGTGTAGATGCTACACATTCACCAGTTTTTCATCAAGTAGAAGGATTAGTTATAGATAAAAACATTTCAATGGCTGATTTAAAAGGAACATTAGAAATGTTTGCTAAGAAATGTTTAGGAGAAAATACTAAAATAAGATTTAGACCACATCATTTCCCATTTACAGAGCCATCAGCAGAAGCAGATGTTTCTTGTTTCGTATGTGGAGGAAAAGGATGTAGAGTATGTAAAGGTGAAGGATGGATAGAGCTTTTAGGATGTGGAATGGTTCATCCAAATGTATTAAGAAATTGTGGTATAGACCCAGAAGAATATTCAGGTTTTGCATTTGGATTTGGAGTAGAAAGAATTGCAATGGCGAAATTTGGAATAGATGATATGAGATTATTATTCGAAAATGATGTAAGATTTTTAAAACAATTTTAATTAATTAAGAGAGGAGATTTATAATGAAAGCAAGTATAGAATGGTTAAAAGAATATAGTGATATAGATGTAGATGCTGTAAAATTAGGAGATATTCTAACAATGACAGGTTCTAAAGTAGAAACAATAGAACAAAGAGGAAATGATATAAAAAATGTTGTTGTAGGAAAGATATTAGAAATTGTAAAACATCCAGATTCAGATCATTTAGTTATAACACAAATGGATTTAGGAGATGAAAAAGTACAAATAGTGACAGGTGCAGACAATATAAAAGTTGGCGATATTGTACCAGTAGCTAAAGATGGTTCTGAACTTCCAGGTGGAGTTAAAATAAAAAAAGGAAAATTAAGAGGGATTGATTCTTGTGGAATGATGTGTTCTGTTGGAGAGTTAGGTTTAGATATTAATCAATATCCAGGACAAATTGAACATGGAATAATGATATTAGATAAAAATCTTGAAAATAAATTAGGAGAAGATATAGTAGATGTTCTTAATTTAAGAGAAGATATAATAGACTTTGAGATTACTCCTAACAGACCAGATTGTTTATCTATTGAAGGACTAGGTAGAGAAACAGCAGTTTCATTAGGAAAGGAATTTAAAAATCCTAGAAAAAATATAGACGAATTAGAAATAGAAGATAAAAAAGAAATAGAAGGATTAAAAGTAGACATAGAAGCGCCAGACTTATGTTATAGATATATTGCAAGAGTTGTGAAAAATGTTAAAGTAGGTCCATCACCAGATTGGTTAGTTAGAAGATTAAATGCTTGTGGAATAAGAAGTATAAATAATATAGTGGATATTACAAATTATGTAATGTTAGAAATGGGTCAACCTATGCATGCTTTCGATATTAATTCTATCGAAGGAAAACATATAGTAGTAAGAAGAGCAAAAGATGGAGAAAAAATAACAACATTGGATGAAGAAGAAAGAAGATTAAATGAAGATGATTTAGTAATAGCAGATACAATAAAACCAGTAGCCATCGCAGGTGTTATGGGAGGAATAAATTCAGAAATAGAAAAAGATACTGAAACAGTAGTATTTGAATCAGCATCATTCTATGGAGGAGCTGTAAGAAAAACAGCTAAAAAAGTAGGATTAAGAACAGAAAGCTCATCAAGATTTGAAAAAGGATTATCATCAGAAAACGCGTTAAGAGCAATTAATAGAGCAGTAGAATTAGTAGAAGAGTTAAACGCAGGAGAAGTTGTTGATGGAAAGATAGATATATATCCTACAAAACAAAAAGTTAATAAAATAAAATTGGATTATGATAGAATAAATAAATTATTAGGGACAAAAATATCAAAAGAAGAAATGATAAATACCTTAGAAAAATTAGATATAAAAGTAGAAAATGATGTTGCAATAGCACCATATTTTAGAGCAGATGTAGAACAATTAGCAGACATTGCAGAAGAGGTTTTAAGATTTTATGGATATGATAAATTAGATACAACATTAGTGGAATCAGATACAACAATAGGAATTAGAAACAAAGAACAAAAAATAGAGCAAAAAATAAAAAATATCTTAGTAAATAGTGGACTTTCAGAAATTTATACATATGGTTTTGTAAGTGATAAAGATTTAGAGAAATCAAAAATAAATAAAGGTTTAAAAGAAACATCAATATTAATACAAAATCCACTAAGTGACGAATATAAACTAATGAGGCCATCTACAATTCCAAGTATGATGCAAACATTAGCAATAAATGCAAATAAGAAAAATTCAAGTGCTAAACTATTTGATATATCTAAAAACTATAAAAATATAAATAATGAAGTAGAAAATGGAGAAGTTCCACTACAAGAAAATATATTAACAATAGGAATGTATGGGGATGACATTGATTTTTATACAGTAAAAGGGTTAATAGAAAATGTATTAGAAACAACATCTATAAATAGATATGATATAGTAAGAGAAACAGAAAATGAATCATATCATACAGGAAGATGTGCAAATATTAAAGTTGGAATAGATGTAATTGCAACTATTGGAGAAGTACATCCAGAAGTTTTAGATAATTATGGGATAGAAAAAAGAGCGTATTTAGCAGAAGTTAATTTAAGTAAAATTACTAAATACTCTAAGGTTAATAAGAAATATGTAGAAGTTCCAAAATTTCCAGCAGTAGAAAGAGATATTGCAATTATTGTTGATGAAAAAATAGAAGTTGGACAAATAGAAAAAATAATAACGAAGAAAGCTAAAAAACTTTTAGAAAAAATGCAGTTATTTGATATTTACAGAAATGAAAAATTAGGAGAAAATAAGAAAAGTGTGGCATATTCATTAATTTTTAGAGATAAGAATAGAACATTAAGTGATGAAGAAATAAATGTTGTTATGGAAAACATAATAGGTGAGTTACAAAAAACATTAAATGCCGAATTAAGGAAATAATTAAATAAAATCCTTATCATAAATCTTTTTTATGATGGGGATTTTTAATCTTTATGTAAATGATAATTTTTGTCTATTTGAAGGTATAATATTAATGAATAATTTAAATACTTGTTGAAAGAATTGAGCATATATAGTATAATAACAATGATACAGTATAAACAGTGCGTTTTATTTTTAAGGAGGAAAAAAATGCGGAGTAGAGTGAAGATAGGAACAAAAATAAGAATTATGGAATTTTTATCACAAAATGTTGCTTTATGTAGAATTCAAGAAAAGGTAGGAACAGATACTTTATTCATCTTAGGTGAAGGAATGTCAATGACTATTAAAGAAAATGAGGTAATTGAGCATGATCCATTTTTATCAATTCCAGATAATAATGAATTTGTAGATCGGCTAAATGGTGATGTTGTTGAAATGTATTTTATGTTTTCATGTAAAGGATTAAATGCAGCTGGAAAAGATTTAGCAGGTTATATAGAAAATTGTGCCAATTTAAAGTATAAAAATGTTGTATTGATAGGTCATTCAAAAGCTGGTGTATGTTTTGCAAATGCAGCTAGATGGTTCAAAGGAAAAATAGGTATAATTTTTATTTCTTCACCATTTAAGGGAACATCAATAGCTAATAAAGAAGAGATGAAAAAAAGAATGTCAGAATTTGAATATAGGATTTATAGCAAATACTTTAAGGATCATCAAGTAGATAGAGATATTATTCCTAATTCTGAATTTCTATGCAATGCTGATTTTTCTGGAGTGAAAAAACATATTTGCTTGAATATAGTTTCTATACTTGAAACTGTAAATTCTTTAGAAGATGTTGGTTGTAACTATTTAAGCAAGGTTTTAAACTTGGGAAAGTCAGATGGAATTGTTACAAAGGCTTCACAGGAAGCATTAAATTGTTCTAGAACGATTTATATTAATGCCTCTCATGCTAACTCAATGAAAAGAACTTTATCTATGAATTTAGATAAATATGTCTTGTAAGAGAAAAAGTACTAAAGTAGATATTAAGTTTTACTTTAGTACTTTTTTGTTATTTTATAGGAAAGTCATAAATTAGATATTTTCTTACTAAAAATACTTGACAAATCACTGAAAATAGTGTAAAGTATATTAGCATTACATTTAGAAAGAGGTAGTATATATGGAGAAAAATGTAAAGATAAGTGTGCTATGTGATTTATATGGCAATTTACTAACTGAAAAACAGTTTGAATTCATAGATGACTACTATAACAAAGATTTATCTTTATCAGAAATAGCAGAAAACAAAAACATTACAAGGCAAGCTGTTAGAGATAATATCAAAAAGGGGGAAAAAAAGCTTTTTGAATATGAACAAAAGCTATTATTTATGAAAAGGATGTTGAAACAAGAAAAGAAAATAGAAAATATTTTATTGGAAATTACTAAAATCCAAAAAGAATATTCAGATGAGCAAGTTGCAAATTTATTAGAACATATAAAAAATGAATTAAATTGTATCGCTTTATAAAATTAAACTAAAGTGAAAATAGAATGGGAGTTGAAATATATGGCTTTTGAAGGATTATCTTCTAGATTACAAGAAATAACAAGAAAAATTAGAGGAAAAGCAAGAATTACAGATTCAGATTTAAAAGAAATGCTAAGAGAAGTAAAACTTGCATTATTAGAAGCAGATGTTAACTATAAAATTGTTAAAGAATTTATTAGTACCATTCAAGAAAAAGCTTTAGGGCAAGATGTTTTAAAATCATTAACACCAGGTCAACAAGTTGTAAAGATAGTAAAAGACGAATTAGTTCAGCTATTAGGAGGAGAAACAAGTAAAATTAGTTTTACTCCAAATCCACCAACAATAATTATGTTAGTTGGGTTGCAAGGTTCAGGAAAAACAACAACAGCGGGAAAACTTGCAAATTTATTAAGAAAGCAAGGAAAGAAACCATTATTAGTTGCTTGTGATGTATATAGACCAGCAGCTATAAAACAATTACAAGTTGTTGGAGCACAATTAAACATACCAGTATTTGCAAATGAAAACTCAAAAGATGTTGTTCATATTGCAAGACAAGCAATGTCAGTTGCAATGTCAAAACTAAATGATGTTGTTATATTAGACACAGCAGGTAGACTTCATATAGATGAAGAATTGATGGAGGAATTAAAAAACTTAAAAACAAATATAAAGCCACATGAAATATTACTTGTAGTAGATAGTATGACAGGTCAAGATGCAGTAAATGTAGCACAAAAATTTAGTGATACTGTTGGAATAGATGGAATTGTACTAACAAAGCTAGATGGTGATACAAGAGGTGGAGCAGCATTATCAGTAAAGAATGTTACAGGAAAACCAATAAAATTTGCAGCAACAGGTGAAAAACTTAATGATATAGAAGAATTCCATCCAGATAGAATGGCACAAAGAATTCTAGGGATGGGAGATATATTATCAGTAATAGAAAAAGCAGAAGAGTCATTTGATTTAGAACAAGCTGAAAAGTTAGAAAAACAAATGAAGAAGAAAGAATTAGACTTAGATGATTATTTATTACAAATAAGACAAGTTAAAAAAATGGGTTCTTTTTCATCATTATTAAAACTAATTCCAGGAATGAATCAAATAAAAGACTTAAAAGTAGATGATAAAGAATTTGAAAAAATAGAAGCAATTATTTGTTCAATGACAAAAGAAGAAAAAAGAAATACAAAACTTTTGAATGCAAGTAGAAGACAAAGAATTGCAAAAGGTAGTGGAACAACAGTACAAGACATTAATAAATTCATGAAATCTTTTGAAATGACACAAAAAATGATGAAACAAATGAAAAACAATAAAGGTGGAATGAAGAAATTAATGAAAGGCATTGATGAAAATACTTTAAAAAAGCGCATGAAAGAAAGTCTGACACAAAAAAGAGTTTTGACCTTTGGCGTAACTATGACAATAGGCGAGTATGCCATTGTCCCTGCACTGGCAAAAGTTATCCAGGCACACCCTGATACAGATTTTCATATTCGGTATGGAAACACCCAGAAATTGCTTTCCCTTTTATGCGATGGTAGAGGGATATTTTAAAGGGGATAATTACCAAACCCGTATTTTTCAGTCAGAAGAATACATTGCTGTTGCATCAAAAGACCATGTTTTTCAAAATCCCGTCACTTCCTTACGGGACTTGACCTCGGAACGTCTGCTCCTTCGTGAACACGGCTCCGGTACAAGAGCCATTCTTACCAAAACTCTTGCCTTGAAAAACATGTCCATTTACGACTTTCCTCATATTATTGA
>CAJMRU010000047.1 GCA_905215845.1 uncultured bacterium | reverse complement strand
TTTTTAAATATATTCAAATATTTAGCTGGTGGTGGAATTTTTTGTTCATTTAAATATTCAGCGATTGCCTTAGCTGTTTTTCCTTCATATTTCATCATAAATATTTTTTCTACTATATGAGCAACATCATAATCTATTATTAATTTTCCTAGATTATTAGGATCTTTTTTATAACCATAAGGTGGAACAGAACAAGAGTAAAATCCTTCTTCTCTCTTTTTCTTTTTGGTTCTTTTAATATTCTTTGATGTTTCTCTACAAAACATTTCATTAAACAAACCTTTAAATGGTGCAAATTCATTTTCTGTTTTATCATAAAAGTTATCGACTCCATCGAGAATTGCTATATACCTTATTCCCATATCTGGAAATTTCTTTTCTATATATTCACCAGAGTCAATATAATTTCTTGCAAATCTCGATAAGCTTTTAGTTATAATTAACTCAATTTTATTTTTTTCTAATTCTTTTAACATTTTTTGAAATTCCGGTCTATTAAAATTAGTTCCAGAATACCCATCATCAACATACTCATAACATTTTTTGTATTCAAAATATTTATTTATAAATTCATAATTAATCTTTCTTTGATTTTCTATACTTTCACTTTCTTTATCTTCTCCATCATCACTACTTAATCTCATATAAATTCCAATATTTTTAACTACCTGTTTCTTCATATGGTATATTATCTCCTATGCAATTTAATTCTAAAAAGTTATATTGAATGTTGATATTTTTATCCTTATCAATTTCGATTCTTTTTATTAATTGAGTTAATATTTCTTTTGTAAATTCTGCACCCTGACTTAACTGTTTCAATGTTTCTTTCATAGCATCTTTAATTTTTATTTTTACTTCGCACATATCAAATGCACCTAGTTCCTCTTCTAATTCTTGTTTGATTTTTAAAACTTTTTCTCTTTGTGTTTTCAGACCTTTCGAAAATAAAATAAAGTCTGTTTCTTCTATTAGTTTATTCAATCTATCATTATAGAGAATCTGTATTTTTTCATTAATTGCTGTAAGTTCTTCATTAACTTTTTCCATTTTATTGTCAAGTTCTTCTCTTCCTTTTTGATTTTTTATTAATACTTCAAAGGCTTTATCATCATCAAAAGTTAAAAAATATTGTTTTATAGTTTCTCTTATGTCATTAAATACTTTTTCTTCTACTATATGATATGTATTATACTGTCTAAAACAAATTCTATTGCTTTTAGTTGCAATAGCTGTTGAACAAATAGCATATGTATCTATTTTTTCGCCACTTTTATAATGTCTTTTTCTATGAGAAATACTTAAATGATTATGACAATGTGCACAATATAAAAATGGTTTTAATAATTCATCACTTTGACTTATTCGTTGTCTCTCTTTATTTTTAAAAATTTTTTGAACAATTTCCCATGTTTCTAAATCAATAATTGCCTGATGATGATTTTTCATATACAAATATTCCTCTTGTGAGGTTTTTATCTTTTTTCTACTTTTATAACTGATTTTTCTTGTTTTATTTTGTACTACTGTTCCTATATAAACTGGATTTTGTAATATTCTTCTTACTTGTGTGCAATCCCATATTTTAGTAATAGCTGTTTCATTTTTGACAGCTACAACTAATTTCATCTGTAAACCAGGTGTTAAAATGCCTTCTTTATTTAACATTTGAGCTATTTGATATGTTCCTTTCCCCTCTTTGAATTCTTTATAAATCCTTCTAATAAGATTTGCTTGTTCTTCTACAATTTCAATGTTTCCTTTAACATCTATTTTCTTATATCCAAAAGGAGCTTGACTTATATAATAGAACCCATCATTTTTTCTTTTTCTATTTTTAGTTTTTTTTATATTTTTTGATGTTTCTTTAGCATAAAAATCATTCATTAAGTTTTTTAATGCAACAAAATCTGTTGAAGAATCTAAAAGAGTATCAACATCATCTAATATTGCAATATACCTAATACCGTGTTCAGGAAAAAACTTTTCTATAAGCCTTCCCGTTTCTATGTAATCTCTACCTAATCTTGATAAACTTTTAGTTATAACCATATTTATTTTTTTATTTTCAATATCCTTTATCATTCGTTTAAAATCTGGTCTATCAAAATTAGTTCCACTATATCCATCATCTATATATTCGTCATATACAATAATTTTGTTTTCTTTAGCAAATGCCCTTAATATTTTCCTTTGATTACTTATGCTCTCGCTTTCTTCTTTATCTCCATCATCTTTACTAAGTCTTAAATATAAAGCTGTAATATATTTTTTATTTGTGTAATCTGCTACATTCAATTTTTCCTCCCTTCTTGTGATTACCTTATAAAATTCTAATTTTAATATTCACAAATTAAAAGTTGTGAAAAAATTAAAGATTGTTTAATTTATTAATTAATAGCTTTTCCATTACTGTTTGGAAACTTTCACCATCTTTATTAAAAGTTTTAGTAACTTTATATTGTTCTTTCTTCTTTTCCTCCTTCGCTGTTGTAATTTCTTTTTCTTGCATTTATCTTCACCTCATTAAAATCTATGAGCTTGGCTAGAAAAATATTATAAAAAATAAGATTAGAATTAACTAATCTCATCTCCAAATGCTAGAATCTATAATAGCTATTATTATTTTTTTATTATCTTCAACATATCTTTTGATATAAATATACTTCTCCTCTATCTATTGCTATTTATCTCTATCTTATTTTTCCTCCGCCAATAACAATATCCCCATCGTAAAAAACTGCCGATTGACCTGATGCAATAGCTTTTTGAGTTTTTTTAAATTCAACTTTTATATTTTCTCCTTTTTGAATTATATTTGCTTTATACGCATTTGAAGAATATCTTGTTTTTACTTCTATTTGCATTTCTTCTTTTATTTCATCACAAGTTAATAGATTTATATCTGACACTAAAAATCCTTTACAATATAATTCATTTTTATTTCCTACAATTAATTCATTTTTTATTTTATTAAATCCAATAACAAATAATGGTTCTTTATATGAAATTCCTAATCCTTTTCTTTGTCCAATAGTATATTTATATAATCCTGTATGTTTTCCTAATATTTTTCCATTTAAATTCACAATATTTCCTTTTTTACTTCTTATATTTGAATTATTTTCCAGAAATGTTTTATAGTTTCCATCTGGAATAAAACAAATATCTTCACTGTCTGGTTTGTTTGCTACTGGTAGATTATGCTTTCTTGCTATTTCTCGTATTTCATCTTTGTTATTAAAATTGCCTAAAGGAAACAAAACTTTATCTAGTAATTCATTAGGTAAATTGTAAAGTACATAACTTTGATCTTTCGATATTGCATTTGATTTTTTTAATACATTTTTCTTATACTTTTCACTATATCCTATTTTTGCATAATGTCCTGTTGCAATATAATCACATTCTAATTCTTGTGCCTTTTTATACATAGCTCCAAATTTTAAATATTTATTACATTCTATACATGGATTTGGTGTTTTACAATTTGCATAGCAATTTATAAAATCATCAATTACATATTTTTTAAATTCATCTTTAAAATTCAAAGTATAATGTGGTATCTCTAAATAGTCGCAAACCCTTTTAGCATCCATAATAGAAGATATGTTACAACAACTTCCTTCAATTTCTCCTTCATATAATTTCATTGTTATTCCAATTACATCATAACCTTGCTCTTTTAAAAGAATTGCCGAAACACTACTATCTACACCTCCGCTCATTCCCAATAAAACTCTTTTTTTCATTTTATATACCACAACTTTCGCAATGATGTTCTTTTAAATTACATTTTATTTTAATTTCTTCTTCTGATAGTTTGCCTTCTTTTTTATAATAATCTGCAATAGCCTCGTGTATAGCTTCTTCCGCTAATACAGAACAATGTAATTTTACTGGTGGTAATCCGCCTAATTCATTTACCACATCTATATTTTTTAATTTTAGTGCTTCTTCTATTGTCTTTCCTTTAATTAGTTCTGTAGATATACTGCTTGTTGCTATTGCTGCGCCACAGCCAAAAGTCTTAAATTTAACATCTGTTATTACATTATTTTCTACTTTTATAAACATTTTCATAATATCTCCACATATTGGATTTCCAACCTCTCCAACTCCTGAAGCATCTTCAATTTTTCCTACATTTCTAGGATTTGTATAATGTTCTACTACTTTTTCTGAATAATCCATTATCTATTTACCTCCTCTATAAATTTTTCCCATAATGGAGACATTTCTCTTAATCTATTAACTATTTCTACCAAATTTTCTACTAAGTAATCTATCTCTTCTTTAGTATTATATTTTCCTATTGATATTCTTAATGAACCATGTGCTATTTCATGTGGCAATCCTATTGCTAACAATACATGTGATGGATCAAGCGAGCCAGAAGTGCAAGCGCTACCACTTGATGCACAAATTCCTTTTAAATCTAAATTTAATAGCAATCCTTCTCCTTCTATAAATCTGAATGAAATATTACTATTACCAGGTAATCTTTTTTCCATATCTCCATTTATTTTTATATATGGTATTTTTTCTTTTACTTGTTTCACATAGTAATCTCTTAATTCTTTTATTTTTTTATTATGCTCTTCTAAATCTTCATAGGCTATTTCTATTGCTTTACCTAATCCCACAATTCCTGCAACATTTTCTGTTCCTGCTCTTTTATTTCTTTCTTGATGTCCACCATTTATAAATTTATTGAACTTTATCCCTTTTCTTACATATAGAACTCCAATTCCTTTTGGTCCATAAAATTTATGTGCTGACATTGATAAACTATCAATATTCATTCCTTTTACATTTATTTTCACACTTCCAACTGCTTGTACTGCATCTGTGTGAAAATAGATGTTATTTTCTTTTGCTATTTTTCCTATCTCTTTAATTGGTTGTATTGTTCCTATTTCATTATTAGCAAACATTATACTAATTAAAGTAGTTGTTGGTTTTATTGTATTTTTTAATTCCGCTATATTTAAAATTCCTTTTTCATTTACTCCTATATATGATACTTCAAACCCCTCTTTTTCTAATTGTTTACAAGTTTCTAAAACTGCTGGATGTTCTATTTTTGAAGTTATTATATGATTTCCTTTATTTTTATAACTATATGCTATACCTCTAATTGCTGTATTATCGCTTTCACTTCCTCCTGCTGTGAAATAAATTTCACTTGGTTCACAATTTAAAACTTTAGCAACTTTTTCTCTTGCTTCTTCTACTGCTTTTTTGTTTTCTCTACCTATTTTATATATTGATGATGGATTTCCATAATTTTCTGTTAAATATGGTATCATCTCCTTTAAAACAATTTCATCTGTTTTAGTTGTTGCACTATTATCTAAATATACTGTTCGCATTTTGTTCCTCCTTATTCATACTAATATAGTAGGAATTATACACTTTAATTCCTACTATGTCAATAGGAATTAAATATAAAATAATAGAAGTTCAATTTTGAACTCCTATTTTATTAAATCTGCTAATGTTTTACTATCTACATAATCATTTATTACCGAATCTAGTCCTTTCCAAAATGAATATGTTTTACAATTTTTTTGTTTATCACATTCTCCAGCATCTGTTAAACAATAAATAGGTGCTAATTCTCCTTCTGTTGCTCTTAATATATCTCCTATAATATATTCATTCGGTTCTTTTGCTAATTTATATCCTCCTGCATTTCCTCTTGCCACTTCTAAAAAACCTGCTTTGTTTAACATTGATATTATTTGTTCTAAATATTTATTTGATATTTCTTGTCTATTAGCTATATCTTTTATAGAAATATATTTTTTGTTGCTATTTAATGCTAAATCTATCATTACTCTTAACGCATATCTGCCTTTTGTTGATATTTTCATAGTATCTCCTCCTATGATGTATTATACTACTGAATAAGTAGGATTTTCAAGTTATAAATTGTAGTTTATTTTATTACTTCGTTTATTTCTTCTTGTACTTCAATATATATCATCATATCTTCATCGCTTCATAAATTAGATTCATGTACTTTTAAACCAATAGTTGTTGCTTTTCTCAATGGTTATATTCTTCATGTCTGTTAATTAAGTTATAATTTGAAAAACTTGTAATAATTATTGTTCTTGTATTATTTGTATTAGGAATTTTTTTATGCTTTCTGTCAATGAAATCGCAAAATTTTCACTATATAGTAATTTCAAATTCATCTGAATATATATCAACATAACCAACTGGTTTAACTATTCTATATATTCCATTTGATAATTTCCCATAATATTTTTCTATGTCCAATTTTTGTGTTAATTGCTTGTCTTCATTTAATTCGTAAGCTATATCAATCCAAGCTAAATCGTCAGATACATATTCTAACTCCTTCCATTCTCCATTAACTTTTTCTTGAACTCTAAACTCAACTCCCCAACCATATTGGTCTATATTATTATCTGTAATTAGTATTTCTACTGATTTATTTGTTATTGTTTCTTTCAATACTTCAACAGTTACATTTTGAGGACTGCGATTAAAATTATTATTTTCTTTAGGTACTATTATATCATTTTTACCTGTTACATTTAAGCTATTGTCTGGAATGTATGATTCAGTGTTATTTGAATTATATTTTTCTTTTATAGCAAAAATTCCTTGACCTAAGCTAACTGGAAAATATTTTGGTCCTATAACACAACCATAGTTTTGATTTTCTTTATCTTTAAATGTTATTATATAATCTCCATGATATTTACTCCATTCTATATTTACATATTCTAATCCCATCTTTGGAAAGTTAATTTTCATATAAGCACTTCCATAAATTTTAGCTATTTGTTTTGGTATAAATCCTTGTACCCACAATACTATTACTAGTAAAAGAATTATTGCTACAATTATAATAATTAAACTTTTCTTTTTCATAAAAACTATTTTCCTTTCTTGCTTTACTAAAAAAGCACAAATATTGACGAAAGATTCTTGTTTTCTTTCAAACTATATCCTCCTAAATTTATTTTAACAATAAATTATTATTTGATAGCATTATAAC
>CAJMRU010000046.1 GCA_905215845.1 uncultured bacterium | reverse complement strand
AATAAATATTAGCTCGTATCTAATTGCTCATAATATTTTTTATTTGAAGTTTATATTGATTTGAATTTTTCATATATTAAACAAAATTTTTAAATTATACATTTTTCCAAAACCAATCTAAACTATTATCTATACTTTTTATTCCCATCTTTTTTGCTTCAATATCATCAACCCATAAATATGAGAAAAATGATATTAAAATAAACACAAAATCTATCGCTATACATCTTGTTAATACTGACATTAAATATTTTAAATCCTCAGATAAAGTTACTAATTGTAAAACATGCACTACTAATAATGTTATATATGAAAATAATACTATTCCTGATATATAACTTTTTTTAATCTCTTGTGATAAAAATATTAATAAAATTGTTGCTGCAAGCATTAATAGTAATGTAAATGGATTTGATATATCAAAAATAAACACCTTGCTTCCCCCTATCTTCTTATGTTATATTTATATTTTAACATTTATATATTCTTTGTTCAATTTTATTCACATTACAGTTATTTTACATTTTTATTTCAATTTATTTTCTATCAAACTAGCTATTTCTTGAGCCTTTTTAGTTATATATTCTTGGTCTTCTCCTTCAATCATTACTCTAACTAGTGGCTCTGTTCCTGAAGGTCTTATTAAAACTCTTCCATTTCCTGCAAATTCTTTTTCTAATTTATCGATTGCATCATTTATTTCTTTATCTTCCTTATATTGATATTTTTTATCAGAATTAACTTTTGCATTCACTAATATTTGTGGATATAGTTTTACCATATTAGCTAATTCAGAAGCTTTTTTCCCTTCTTCTAATATTGTTTGAATTAACATTAATGATGTTAATATTCCATCTCCTGTTGGATTATAGTCTAATAAAATTACATGTCCTGATTGTTCTCCACCTAAATTGAATCCATCTTTTAGCATTTCCTCTAAAACATATCTATCTCCAACTTTAGTTTGCAACAATTCTAGTCCATTATCTCTTGTAAATTTATTTAATCCTAAATTACTCATAACAGTTGCAACTATTGTATCTTTATTTAACTTACCTTTTTTTCTTAAATTTGTAGAAATAATTGCAAGTAATTTATCTCCATCTATTTCATTTCCAAATTCATCTACTGCTAAGCATCTATCTCCGTCACCATCATATGCTATACCTAAGTTTAATTTATTTTCTACTACAAATTTTTTCAAGTTTCCTAAATGTGTTGAACCACAATTTTGATTTATATTAATTCCATCCGGATTATTGTTTATAATTTTATGTTTTACTCCTAAGGCCTTAAATACTTTTTCTGCAACTTGATATGTTGCACCATTTGCTGTATCAATACCCACTATAAAATCATCATTTATATATTTATCAATACTATCATCAAAATTCTTTCTGAAAAAATATACATATTCATCTATTAAATCTAATCTATATTCTGATGTTCCTATTTTTTCATTTTTAGCAGTTAACTCATCTAATTTACCAGATTCCATAACTTCTTCAATTTCTTCTTCCAAAGTATCTGGTATTTTCATTCCTTTATTACTGAAAAACTTTATACCATTAAACTCAAAAGTATTATGTGAAGCTGAAATTACTACACTTGCATCTGCATTTAATTTTCTAGTTAAATATGCAACTGCTGGAGTTGGTATAACACCTAATAATTTTACATTTGCTCCATAGCTTAAAAAACCTGCCGTCATTGCACTTTCAATTAAAGTACCAGAAATACGAGTATCTCTTCCTATTAATATTGTAGGAGTATGATCTGTATGTTTTGATAAAACATATGCTCCTGCTTTTGCTACTTTATATACTAATTCTGGTGTTAATTCAGTATTAGCAATTCTTCTAATTCCATCTGTTCCAAAATATTTTCTCATAGTTTTACTTCCTTTCTGAAATCCTTTCATTATATAGGATTTTCTATTAAGTTTTACTTCATAATACAAAGTGAAAATAAATTTAGTGTTAAAATTATTTTCAAAATGAAACCATTCTTATTTTTTAAAATTCATTATTATCTTTTCCTTTATAGATAATTTGAATTCAATTGGTTCATCTATATTTATTCTTTTATTATTTAATACTAGCTCAGGATTTTTTGTTGTTAATTCTTCTAATTTTTCTTCACCAATTATATCTGATATTTCATTTAATATCCTTGGTATTTTAGGATAAATTGTATTAGGTCTATGCACATCTGAGCCTAAGAAATGTATCATATTATTTTCAAAAAACTTTCTTACAATTAATTGTGCCTTTTCTCCATATTGTCCTATTATACTTCCATAATTTGCTTGCATCAAAACTCCCTTTTCTATTAAATCATATATTAAATCTGGGTCTTTTTGCACAAAAGAATATCTTTCTGGATGAGCTAATATTGGCACTAATTTGTATTGTAACATTTCATATACAATGTCATACAAGTTCATCGGCTCTGCATTAAGTGGTAATTCAAATAGAACATAACTTGTGTCATTTATTGTAGACGCTTTTCTATCCTCTAATAATTGTATGATATTATTACAAAAATATATCTCATTTCCTAAGTATAAATTTGTTTCTATATTTTTTGTTTGTAAATTTTCACAAATAGCTTTTACCCATACTTCTCTTTCAGGGACATTTGTTTCATAATAATTCTCCATGTAATGAGAAGTTGATATTATAGCTTCAAATCCTGCTTGTTTTGCTTCTTTTATTAAATTAAATGTTTCTTCTATACTTCTTGAACCATCATCTATATTTGGTAATATGTGTGAATGAAAGTCTATCATTTTTCTTTTGCTCCTTTATTGTTTCTTTTTTTGTTTAGTTTGTTTTAACATATTTATTAGTATACATTTATCTTATTATTTTTTCAAGTTTTTTTTGAATTTTAATGGCAAAAAGTGCTTTTATGTAATAATTTTTTCTATAAAATAAAAAAAGTAGATAAAAGAATATTTAGTAATAATATTTCTCTTTCTACTTTTTTCACATAAATTTAATTTATAACAAACTTGATTCAAAAACTTTTTATTAATTGTTTTCCTTATCACTATCCATAAAATCATTTATTTGTTTAAATATATCTTTTGCTTTGTCTTCTGATATATTTGCTTTATGATCTACTTGAATTTTTCTTTGTAATGTATCTTCATCTTTACTTGATTTTTCTCTCTCATTTCTTAAAGATTGTGGATTTTGAGGTTTTACTCTACTTTTCATTTCTTCCATTTTTGTTCTTCTTCCATGTGAACTTGATGTAGTATATCTTGGTCCTTTACTAGTTCTTTCATTTTTCATTGATGTTGAACCATAATAATATGACTGCTCATATCTTTTTGCCGATACTGGTATTTTATTTAGAACTACTCCTGCTATTTTTCCACCTACATTTTGAATATTTGTTACAATTTTTTGTAATGCATCTTTTTTAGTTTGTTTATGTGCTGTTACTATTACTGTTGAATCTACTAATCTTGATAAAATTACTGAGTCTGTAACTAATTCACATGGTGTTCCATCTATTATAACTATATCTGAAACTTGTTTTAACTTGTCCAATAAATTAACCATCTTTGGATTAATTAATAATTCTGATGGATTTGGTGGAATATTTCCTGCTGAAATTACATATAGATTTTTTACTTCTGTTTCTTGGATATAATCTACTATTTCATCCATTGAATTTTCTTCTGAATTAGAGTCTATTCCTGATAAATAATTAGATAGACCTGGTCTTGGTGATACTTCAAATATTGCATATTGTCTTCCTTTTCTCATATCTGCGTCTATTAATACTACTTTTTTTCCTGCTTGCGCAAATGTTATTGCTAGGTTTGATGCTACCCAACTTTTTCCTTCTCCTGGTAATGTTGATGTTATTAGTAGTGTTTTTAATTGATTATTTGTATTCATAAATTGTATATTTGTTCTTAATGTTCTAAAGGTTTCAGAAACTGGAGATTTTGGATCTCTTTGTGCTATTAGTTCTTTTCTCATTATCTTCTACCTCCTTTTTTTCTTAAGTTTTCCATGTCCATATTATATATTGGTATATTGGCTAATACTGGTATTTTTATTGCTTTTTCTATATCTTCTTGTGTTTTTACTGTTGTGTCTAACATATTAGCAATTAATACATACATTACTGATATTACTAATCCTACAAATGCAAAGATTACTATGTCTTTTGGATGGTTTATGTTTGATGGATTTGTTGAAACTTCTGCTTCGTCTAATACATAAACATTATTTATATTATATATTTCTCCAACTTTTTTTGAAAATACTTTTGCTATTTCATTTGTTATTTTTGCTGCATTTGCTGCGTTTTCGTTGTTTACTGATATTTCTATTACTTCTGTGTTTTCAACTGATGAAACTGTAATATTATTTCTAATACTTTCTTCATTAATATTTATTCCTAGATTTGTTATAACTTCTCTTAATACATCTTTACTTTGTACGATTACGCTATATGTTTCTACTAGTTTTGAGTTAAGTGTTACATCTGTGGTTGTTATTGTGCTTGCCGGTTTATTTGCATCTGCATTTTTATCTGATGCTGCCAATACCAATGTTGTTGATGATGTATACATTGGTGTTACAAAACCTATTGTGTAAATTATACCTATTACTATGAATATTAGTGTTATTAATAAAATATGAATTTTTTTGTTCCAAAACATTTGGAATAATTCTTTTAAGTCTATTTCTTCCATTCTTTCCTCCTATTACTTTTTCTTTTGAAATTAATTAATAGTATATCGTTATATATCTTTTTTTGCAATAATTTTATTAAAAAAAGATAAGATATATTGAATCTGGTGAATTTACAAAGTAAATTCCAAATACAATATATAAATATGGATATAACCTTTACACAAAGTTAAATTTGTAAGATTAAGTTCTAGATGGTATAATAAAATATAGATGTTTCTAAGGTTAGATGGAGGTATGTTATGAAAAATAGTCATTTAACTTTGGAAGATAGAAAGAAAATTCAAGAAGGTTTAGAAAAAGGGTTGTCTAGAACAGAAATAGCTAAAAATATTAATAAAGATATTTCAACTGTTGCTAAAGAAATTAAAAACAAAAGAAAATTAAAACCTAGGAATCCTTTTAATAATCCTATCACTTGTACCAAATTTAAAGAATGTAGAATCTGTCATGGCAAATGCTCTGAATATGAAGAAATTAAATGTACAAGAAGAGATAGAAAAGTTGGTGTGTGTAATCTTTGTCCAGATATCTCTAAATGCAGATTAGATAAATATTTCTATTATGCTAAACAGGCTCATGAAAGTTATTTATACACTTTAAAAGACTCTCGAGAAGGTGTTAATCTAAATACTACGGAAATGCTTGAAATTGTGGATATCATTAAGCCACTTTTAAAGCAAGGACAATCTATTTATCAAATTTTAAAAAATCATCCTGAAATTAAAATGTGTTCAAAAACCTTATATATGTATATTGAAAGTGGAATATTTCAAGACTATGGAATTAATAATTTTTCTTTACGTAGACAGGTAGCAATGAGAAAAAGAAAAAAACTAAAAAAACGTAAAGAACCAGTAAACTATGAAGGAAGAAGATACAAAGATTATTTAGAATTTGTTAAAGAAAATCCTATTATTCCAACAACTCAAATGGATACAGTTTACAATCAACAAGATGGTCCATATATTCAAACATTTATATTTCAAAATACAGGACTAATGATAGGATTTTTACATACAGAAAAAACATCTGAATCAATGGCTAGTACATTAGATAATTTACAAGAGACTTTAAAAGATGATTATCAAAAATTATTTTCATTACTTCTAACAGATAGAGGCTCAGAATTTGAGAAATATGAATTATTTGAAGTAAATGCAGAAACAGGAGAAATTAGGTCTAACATCTTTTACTGTGATCCACAAACTCCTAGTCAAAAGCCTCATGTAGAAAACAACCATAACTATGTTAGAGATATTATTCCCAATGGAAAATCTCTAAAAAATTTAACACAAGAAGATTTAAATTTAATGTTTTCTCATATTAACTCAACACCAAGAAAAGTTTTAAATGGAAAAACACCTTATGAAGCCTTTGAATTTTTATATGGTAATGAAATACTAGAGAAATTAAATATACGAAAGATAGCAAAAGATATGGTTACACTACAACCATATCTTTTGAAAATCAAATAAATATTTAACTTTATTCGATAAAAAATCGAACAACCTTAGAAACATCTTTTAACTGAATATTGGTACTAAGCAAATGGAATTTAATCTTACACGAAAAAAAAATTAATTTCTCTTTGCTTATTTGCCATGCTCAATTTCTCGTTTCTGTAAGTTAATATTACACTATTTTGTTAAAAAAAGCAAATTTTATGCAAAGAAAAATGCCCATAAATTGACGTTTCTCTTACATTTGGAATTTACTTTTTCTTTTGGAAGTTACTTTTACAACTTACCTTTGTTTTTGAGTTTATTCAAATATAAAATCATTCCCAAAAATCATATAAAAGATTATAGTATATTGTAGAAAGTAGGGATTTATATGGAAAAATCAGATATAAACAGGCATATTGGTAAAGTATGTCAAGAATATAGATTAAAAAATAACTTAACACAAAACCAAGTATCAGAATTAACAGGATTAGAACCTAGACATATTAGTCAAATAGAACGTGGTTTATCAAAGGGAAGTATTGATACTTTATTAAAGTTATGCAATGCTTATAAAATTACACCTGATGTTATTTTATATGACTTATTAGATGAAAATACTAAAAAATCTATTTCCATATACGATAATGACTTTAAAAAATTGAACAAACGAGATAAAGAAAGTATTTTATTTTTTATTAAATACTTCCTTTCAAGATAAAAGATAGTGTAAAATAAAGTGTGTAAGTTACTAGTAACAAAACTTATGTACTTTACTTTACACTATCTTGCATTTAAAATTAATACAATTTGTAAACTAAATTCTTTTGACATTTTTCTTGAATCATAACTTATAGCAACACCTTTTTCTTGTGTTCCTTGCTCTAAAATATAAATTCTTTTCCTTCACACCATCTCTTGTATTCCTCTAAATATTCCATTTTTTCC
>CAJMRU010000045.1 GCA_905215845.1 uncultured bacterium | reverse complement strand
AAATCCCAACGTCTTTTTTCCTATTGAATTATTTATTTCTTTTGAATTTTCTTCTAATTTTTCTCTCAACTCTTCATCTAATTTCGAATAATATAATATATTAATTCCTTTATTCTTATAATATTGATATTCATTTATATCAAACTCATTATCCTTATCTATTTTTAGAAAATATGGTCTTGGTAAGTCATTTCCTAATATATCCTTAACCCATTGAAATATATATTGTATGTCTGGATCAGATAGGGAATATCCCACAAATAAAATTGTATGAGTAGAAAGTAAGGATTTTATATATGTTTCAATCAATTTAAAATTTTGAAAATAAGACAAATAATCGTCTTCTTTAAAAACTATATTTCTGTTTTTAAAATCCCCATGCATCTTTATAATCATTTTATTATTTGGTGTATATGGTAAATCGCTATCTTTACTTACCACATCATAAAACATACCTTTCTGGTTAGCCTGTTGTTCAATCAATCCATCATAATTAGTAGTTATAATATGATAAGGATTTAATTCTAACAACTTATCATGAATTTCATTTGGTTTAGCATCAATATTTAATTCGGACTCTAAAAATTCATAATATTCTTTTTTATCTCTAGAGTTATAATAATATTGAGCTATTTTTAGATAGTTATTCTCCTCATTACTAATATCTATTTTTCTTTTTATTTTTTCAATGATATTTTTCCACATTGGTATTCCAGAGTTAGCAGATATGCCTGCACCAACAAAAATAATTAATTTATTATTTTTTGAACTATTTTGAATTATTCTCTTACTCTCTTCTATAAAATTCTCCATGATATGTCCCTTCTTTATTTCTTATAATCATGCAATTTATGTTGCAAATATTTGTGTTGTATTGGTTCATTATTTTTTATCTAATTTTCTAACAATTTACATTGTTCTTTATACCAAGCTGGAGTACAAATCATTATTATTTTACAATTCCCATTCCAATAGTAAATCTCTTCTTTATCAATTAATATAACATCTCCTTGATTAAACTGTATTATTTCTTCTTTTTTATTGATTGTTCCATTTCCCTCTAATACATAGCATATCTCTTTACATTTTTCATTGGTACAATATCCTTTTTCTGGATATCTACCACTAATTGTATTTATACAAAAATCTACATCTTTATCATTTAGTTCAATAGAATATTCTAATAACTTACTTGTATCACTGTTTACTACTATTTTTGCTCTATCACTTTGTACTATTTTCATAGGATTTTGCCTCCTCAAATTAATTTATTTTCAAATGTCATATGCTTTTAACTGTTCTATATATTCTTTAATGCTAAAATCATTTATGTCTTCAGGTTTCAATTTACAATATTTCATAATTTGTTTTTCTATACCTAAAGAACATTCAATTAAATGATTTGCTTTTTCTTCGTTTGACCATACTGACAATGGTTTATTTTTATATCTTACTTTTGCATCTTCCAATCTTTCCTTTATACTTACCACTCCATCTGGTGCAACTCTTTGGTCACAATAAGCACAAATTTTTCTTTCATAAGAATTTGATTTCAATGTTTCTTCATTTTTTCTTGACCTTTTTCCATCTAATATGGTTAATTCCTGTTCAGTTAATCCTTCTTGTTTTCCAATTTCTAAATTGATTTCATGGTCATTAGTTCCATACTTATCAAAATATTTTTTCCTTGTCTTTAAAAATTCTTGATCTTTTGAAAAATCTTCTGGTATTTTGACTATATTACCCATGTCATGTAATAAACATACTCTAATAATTGCTTTGTTATCTATTTCTACTCCAGTCCAATTATCTATTATTAAATTACTACATGCTGCTACTCTTAACATGTGCATTTGTAAATTTTCTGGTAAATGATTTTTTTTATAAATTTCTATAATATTCATTTTATTTAATCATCTCCCAACTTTTAAAATAAACGCATTCTAAATTTGCATTAAATTTTATTTCATATATACCATCAAACTCATCACCGTTTTGTTTTAATATCCATTCTGCAATAACTGTATAACCATCTATTGCTAATAATTTAATTTCTATCTTTTCTATATTTTCGTTCTTTATATGTTGCCATTCCTTATTAATTTCTTCAATAGTTGTATAAGGTTTCATAAATGGTGTTTCTTGATAAAAAGTGGTTTTATTGAATAAAGCAACTGCTCTCTCTGTATCTTTGTTAAACCAATATTCTTTTAGTTTATTTAACCAATCATTCACAAATTCTACATTCATATAATCTGTTCCTTTCACTCAATAATTTTTTAGTAATTTATTTAAAAATATTGCAACACCATCTTCATCATTTGATAATGTAATTTCATCAGCATTTTCTTTAACAATATCAATTGCATTATCAACAGCCACTTTATATCCTACTTGTTCAAACATTGATAAATCATTTATGTCGTCACCAATTGCAATAGTTTCTTCTTTTTTTATATTTAAAATTTCTAATAATTTTTTTACTGCATTTCCTTTATTAGAATTTATATTTGCAACATCGCAAAATATAGTTTTATCATCTTTAAATTTCGCATCTAATAAACTTTTATGCCTATTCTTTATTTCTATATTTTCTACTTTCTCAATTTTAGGTATTAAATTTTTTATTTTATCAAAATTACTATCTGCAATAGTACATTGAACAACATCATTTTTATATACAAATTCTCTTATATCTTCTTCTAATTTCTTTTCTTGATCTGGATGTTTTACTTTATTTACAACTCTTCCTTTTCCAACATTCATAATAAATCTTACATCTTCTGGATTAGCAATTTCATATAATTTTATTATAGCTTCCTTATTCATTTCATTAACATATAAAATTTTGTCTTGCTTATAATCATATATATTTCCACCACTTGATGTAATAATATATTTACTTGCAAAACATTCTCTACTTATTTGTTCTGTATATTTTCTTGGTCTTCCAGAACATAATATAACTAATATTCCTTTTTCACTTATCCTTTTCATTGTTTCTATTGTTTTTACTGACAAATTTCTATTACTATCTCTTAATGTCCCATCAATATCTACAAATATCGCTTTTATCATAAATTTCGCTCCTATTTAATTCATTAATTCTATTTTTCAAATTCATTCTTTCTACTTTTAAAAAAATCATAGAAGTATCTTACATTTTCAAGTTCACTCCATTTTTGGATTTTATAATCTTTTGTATCTAAATTATATATTTTAGCATTTAAAATTCCTAACATAAAAGGCGAATGAGTTGCAATTATAAATTGAATACCTAAGTATCTTGCCATTTTATTTATTTCTTCTGCAAGTTGTACTTGATTTTGTGGAGATAATGAAACCTCTGGCTCATCTAGCAAATACAAATTATCTGGCTCGATATTATCTTCTAAAATTTGCATTGTTGTTTCTCCATTAGAATATTTATCTTGTGAAAATTCAAATCTTGCAAATTGTTTCCCACCTTCTTTTGTTTGCAAAAATTCTTTTGCATTTTGCAATCCTCTTTCTCTTGCCAAATTACTTTCTATACTTTCTTGCAAAACTGCATCTTGTTGAATTTTCCTTATTTCATATAAGATTTCTTCGCTTTTTATATATCTGCTATTTTCTGGTATTCTACTTAATTTTCTACCATTCTCATTTTCTCCTAATTCATATTCACATTTTGATGCATAATCCTCAAAATAATCTAATGTTCCAACAACTTTTGGATTACTTCGTTCTTTTCCTTTTAAATTTAATTTATGAGCAATGATATTTAATATGGTCGATTTTCCAGAACCGTTATTTCCATATAATACGGTTATATTGTCAAATATAAATATATCTGGCTCTTTATTTTGTAATACATTAAATGGATATATATTGTTATTTGTTATTCTGCTATCACTTAATTTAAATGTTTTTAGGTATATCATATATTACCTAGCCTTTCTAGTTATTTTCTTTTTTCCAAATCCTATTTATATTTTCTTGCTCTTTTTCTTTTAAAGCTTTATATAAGTCAATATCTAGTTTATTACATACACTACATAACACAATAAAAACATCTGCTACTTCACTTTCTATTGTATCATAATGATTAACTTTATTTTTATCAATTCCCATATCCGTAGCATTTTTCCTTATAGATTTTGCTAATTCTCCAACTTCTTCTAATAGTAATAACATTGTTTTTTCTATTTCTTAATTTGAAAAACCTCTTATTTCTATTACATCTTTTATATATTGTTGTACTTCTTGCAATGTGTTCCCTTCATTTAACTTATTCCATAAATCTAATTGACTATTCAATTTAATTCTCCCTTTTTTAATTATTTTTAAATCTGAAATTTTCAATTTTTATTCTTGCTCATTTTTCTCTATTTCTTCTTTAAGAAATTTATTTACAAATTCCCATCTATGTTTAATAAACTGTCCATTATTTACTAAATCATCAATTTCTTTCCATGTTGCCCATTTGGCATCAGATACCTCATCTTCTTGAAATTTCATTTTAGAAATATCATAATCACATTTTAAAATATATGTATCAATCCAGACATTTCCTGTTCTAAACTTTGTAATCAATTTTAAATTAGCTTTATAAATATCAATATTTAGCTCTTCTTTTGCTTCTCTAACGATAGTATCTAATGAATTTTCTCCTAATATAACAGACCCACCTGTCATAGCCCATACATTAGGTTCCAATCTTTTTAGTGGTGATCTTTTTTGAATCAGTATCTTATTATCACTATTTATTATCCATACATCTGCACCTAAATGATAAAAACCTCTTTCAAAAACTTTTTTATCATATTTCTCCATTATCTCTCCTGTTGTTTTTCCTTCTCCATCTAATACTTCCCAGTATTCCATATCTTTTATTTCCTTTCTATAATTCTATTTCATCTAAATCATCTGGTACATATATATTTCCTTGAAAATATTCTTTTGCTTCTTTAGTAAATAATTCTTTTCGATTTTCTATATCATTATCTATACAATGCCATAATAATAAATTCTTTATATTCAATTTGTTTATTGTACTAGCAACATCTTTTACTGTAGAATGATTCTTTTCATGTGGCTTTACTTTATCCTTTTGTTCCTCCAAACACATCGCCTCATGCAATACCCAATCTAGATTTTTAATTCTTGAATATACATTTTTACTACAAGGAACATCTCCTAGAAATGCTAATGTTTTTCCAGAATTCAGAGTTGTTTTAAATCCATATTGTGTACATTCAATAGATTCTGTATCAATTGCCTCTACTTCATAACCTATAATATTAAATTTCTTACCGTCTTCGCAAAAATGATATTTCACTATTTCTTTATATAAATCTTCGTGGGCTTTATGGAATGTTTCTCTAATAAACATATCAACTATTTCTTTTATTTCTTCTGCACAATATATATTCAAAATGCCACTATAATTGTGTTTGCTATATTGTTGCATAATATATCTTAAAAGTGGAATAATTCCCCATAAATGATCTATATGTTTATGAGATATAAAAATATCGTGTATTCTATTTATATCAATATTTTTCATTTTTAGATGATTTAATATTTGATTACCACTTCCAGTATCAATTAATAAATAATCTCCTTCGTTATTTTCAAGCAATGCACTTAAGCTATAACAATTTATTGTTATTCCACTACCAGTTCCTAGAACTATAATCTTTTCCATATTCTTCCTACCTTTTAATCATTTAAAATGTTTACAATTTCAATTGGTGCAATTATGTTGTTGTTTTGATTATAAACTGCTTTTTTAACATAACTTCCTCTTAGTTTATCATCCATTTTATTCACTATTTCGTCATAATCAAACCATTTTACATCTAGGATTTCCTCTTTATCATATTCAATATTTTCTTTAATTAATTTAGCATTAAAAACTATCATTACAAATAAATCATCTTCTAGAATTCTGTTAGCAATGTAGCAAACACCATTTAATTCTACATCGCATCCTGTTTCTTCTTTAATTTCTCTAATTGCACCTTGTTCTAAACTTTCATTAAAATCTAAATGTCCTGCCGGAAAATTCCATTTTTTATAGCATTTCTTCTTGGCTTCTTGTACTAATAAATATTTTCCGTTTTTCTCTATAATTCCACCTACTATTACTTTCATAATCTCTCTCCTCCAACTATATTTCTTTTGAAATACTTAAATAATATTCAAGAATTCTTCTATCTCTTAGTACAACAAATTTTGTACTATAAATAGATGCATATTTTGACGCAACTAATTTATCAAAACATTCCATTATAAGTTCTAGTGCCTTTTCAGGATTTTCCCACAATAATTTAGCTCCTTCATCTTTTTCTTTCTCTGTAACATTTAATTGCTTAGTATCTTTTAGAACTTTACCTACAAACACATAAGAAATCTGTTTAAAATTATTTAGAGACTTGTATTCCTCTGTTGTTCCTAAAGTTTTTATTATTTCTATTTCACAACCAGTTTCTTCTAACACTTCTCTTTTAAATGCTTCCTCTGGCTTTTCTTCTCCTTCTAATCCTCCACCAGGTAATTTATACTCATTTTTATTACTTTTGTTGAATATAGCGATTTTCCCATCTTCTCTTATAACAATCCCTCTTGCTCCTAATCTTAATTTAGGATTTTCCATATCGATAATTTTTTCTCCAATATCTTCGTCTGTTATCTTACATATTAATTCCATATTTTTACACTCCTAACTTTCTGCCTACACTATATCACAGATTTACCTTTTTCTCAACAAATTCGCTAAAATTCACACTAAATATATTGGATTTTCGGGCAAAAAGTAAAGCACCTTTAAAGGCACTTTACTTAGGATTCTCTTTAACTTTAAAATCTTATTTTAATAAATTCATATGTTCATCAACATACAACCATATACCATGGTGTACTGACCATAGATATATAATCTCTATAATTCGCTCACAGCAACTATTATATCAATTTTCAAATTTCATTTTATATGTCTCCACACTCCATATCTAAAACAACCTTAACATTAATTTCAAAATTTTGTACTTTTTCTAATCCAAATCTTCCTCTTTTATGAAACATTATTGTATCTTGAAAGCTAGTAAATTCAAGTACTATTGGCAATTCTTTAACTCTAGCAACGCACAAACTTCCACATGGCTAGTAAATATATTTTATTTATCTTTTAACAATTTATTATACCTCATTATATTTTTGCATATATAAAAAAAGCAATCTTAAAAGAATCCTTTTATTTTATTTCTTTTTACTATATTTTTTTATATTTTTACAAAT
>CAJMRU010000044.1 GCA_905215845.1 uncultured bacterium | reverse complement strand
TCAAATGTTCCTTTACGAATTAAAGGTCACTTTTACTTGTTGTATATGAAAAAATCTTATATAGTGTCAAAATAAAAGCTGATTTCTCCTATACAATAATAAAAGACACTTTTAATAAAGTGCCCCTAAAAAATTTTTATTGCAAAAAGTTTCTAAATCTATATTAACCCAATATAAATCTTTTTCATATATAACTTTCTTAATTATTTATACTTTGTTGTTTAATTGTTGCTTTTATAACATTATTCATTAACATAGCTATTGTCATCGGTCCTACTCCCCCAGGAACTGGTGTTATATAGCTTGCCTTATTTTTTACATTTTCAAAATCAACATCTCCAACTATTTTATTATTTTCATCTCTGTTTATTCCTACATCAATAACAACTGCTCCATCTTTTACCATATTTTCTTTTACAAAATTTGCTTTTCCTATTGCTGAAATAAGGATATCTGCATTTTTTGATTTTTCTTCTAAGTTATTAGTTTTCGAGTGACATATTGTAACTGTTGCATGTTTATTTAAGCAACATGCCATTAATGGTTTTCCTACAATATTGCTTCTGCCTAATATTACCACATTTTTACCTGCTAAGTCAATATTATATTCTTCGAAAATCTTCATTATTCCATATGGTGTGCAAGAAACAAAAGTATCTTGATTTAATATTAATTTTCCTACATTTATTGGATTAAATCCATCTACATCTTTTTCTTCTGCAATCTCCTTAAATGCCTCATTTATATCTAAATTACATGGTATTGGACTTTGTAATAGTATTCCATTTACTTTTTTATCTTCATTTAATTTTTGAATTAATGATATCAATTTTTCTTGCGTAATATCTGCTTTTAATATATATTCTTCGTATTCAATTCCTATTTCATTACAGGCTCTACTTTTATTTCTTACATATACTTTTGAAGCTTCATCTTCTCCAACCATTATTACTGCAAGTTTTGGTGTTATTCCTTTTTCTTTTAATTTTTCACATTCTATTTTTAAATTTATTCTTGTTTTTTTTGCTAATTCTTTTCCATCTAAAATTATTGCCATCTTAATTAAATAAACTGTTCTATAATATAAATTTTTCTATTTAATAGTTTTATATTATAAAACAGTTCCTATCCTCCTTGTATAATTTGTTCTATTTTAAATTATAATTTACTGGTTCATTTTCTTTTAAAGTTTCTTGAACATCTAATATTCTTTGATTTGAAGAACCTCTAAACTTAAGTTTTAAATCCTTTTTATCTTCTTCAAATTTACCATCAACTACAACATCTAAATACTTTAATAATTCTTTTGTTGTTTCATTTTTTTTGGCCATATTTCCCACAACATCTTTTTCAAAATCGAATCCTGTATAACACCAAATATTTTTACTTGGAAATTTTTCTTTTACTTTTTTTACAAGTGGAAGTAATCCTTCTTGATTTTGTTTTTCAAGTGGCTCTCCGCCTAATAGGGATAGCCCTGAAATATAATCATGGTCTAAATAGTTTATAACTTTATCAATTTCTGCATCAGTAAATTTATTTCCATAGTTAAAATCCCATGCACATTGATTAAAACATCCTTTACAATGATGATTACATCCACTTACAAATACTGATACACGAACTCCTTCCCCATTTGCAACATCTACTTTTTTTATATCTGCATAGTTCATCTATATTTCCCCCTACAAATGCATTACTCTTTGTTTTATTTCTTTTGTTTTTCCTGCATTCCAGAAATTTTCTCCTAAATATCCACAAGTTCTTCTAACTACTGTCATTTTTGAATGGTCTTTGTTTCCACAGTTTGGACATTCCCATTCATTATCTTTGTTTATAACAATTTCTCCATCAAATCCACATACATGACAGAAATCTGATTTTGTATTAAATTCTGCATATTGTATATTATCATAGATAAATTTTACTGCTGTTTCTAAAGCTTCAATATTGTTTTGCATATTTGGTATTTCTATATATGATATAGCTCCACCTGATGATATTTTTTGGAATTCACTTTCAAATGATAACTTTTCAAATGCATCTATTTTTTCTCTAACATCTACATGGTAAGAGTTTGTATAATATCCTTTATCTGTTACATCTTTAATTGTTCCAAATTTTTCTTTATCTAATCTTGCAAATTTATAGCATAAGCTTTCTGCTGGTGTTCCATATAGTGCAAATCCAATGTTTGTTTCCGCTTTCCACTTATCTGTCATTTCTCTTAAATGTTTCATTACTTTTATTGCAAAATCATGTCCTTTTTGTTCTGTGTGTGATACTCCTGTCATTAATTTTGTCATTTCATATATTCCTATATATCCTAATGACATTGTAGAATATCCTCCATATAGTAATTTGTCTATTTTTTCTCCTTTTTTCAAACGAGCTATTGCTCCATATTGCCAATGAACAGGGCTTATATCTGAATGTGTTCCTAATAAAGCATAATGTCTACACATTAAAGCTTCTTTACATAACTCTAGTCTTTCATCTAATAATTTCCAGAATTTTTCTTCATCTCCATCTGCAATTATAGCTATTTGTGGTAAGTTAATACTTACAACACCTTGATTAAATCTTCCTTCAAACTTGTACTTTCCATTTTCATCTTTCCATGGAGATAAGAAACTTCTACATCCCATTGGGCTAAATACATTTCCTTCATAATTTTCTCTCATTTTTTTAGCTGAAATGTAATCTGGATACATTCTCTTTGCTGAACATTTTACTGCAAGTTTTGTCAAATAGTCATATTTTCCACCTTTTAAACTGTTAAATTCATCTAAAACATATACTAATTTAGGAAATGCTGGTGTTACATATACTCCTGCTTCATTTTTTATTCCTTCATATCTTTGTCTTAGTACTTCTTCAATTATCATTGCATTTTCTTTTATATATGGGTCTCCTTCTTCTAAGTGTAAGAATAATGTTACGAATGGAGATTGTCCATTTGTTGTCATTAAAGTATTTATTTGATATTGAATTGTTTGAACTCCTGCCTTTAATTCTGCTTTTAATCTAGTATCAACTAAATCTTCAATTATGTCATCAGATACTTTTCCTTTATATTTTGTTTCAATTTCCTTTTTAAATTTATCATAACTTTTTCTTAAATATTTACCTAAATGTATTAAATCAACTGATTGTCCACCATATTGATTACTTGCAACTGCCGCAATAATTTGTGTTGTTACTGTACATGCAACTTGGAAACTTTTTGGACTTTCAATCATTTTTCCATTCATTACAGTTCCATTATCTAACATATCTTCAATATTTATTAAGCAACAGTTAAATATAGGTTGAACAAAATAATCTGCGTCGTGAAAATGTAAAATTCCTTCTGCGTCAGCTTTTGCTATTTTCTCTGGTAATAATAATCTTTTTGTTAAGTCTCTTGAAACTTCTCCTGCTATGTAATCTCTTTGTGTTGATGCCAATAATGTATTTTTATTAGAATTTTCTTCTGCTAATTCTTTATTGTCATTTCTTATTATTCCTAATATTGTTTCGTCTGTTGTATTTTGCTTTCTTACTAAGGCTCTTGTATATCTATATACGATATATTTTTTAGCTAATTCATATTTTTCTATTTCCATTAATTTTTCTTCTATAATATCTTGTATATCTTCTACTAGCATTCTTTTTTTATTTAACTCTTCAATATACTCAATAATCTTCTTTATATCTTCTTTTGAAGCTCTTTCTCTAGGTTTTACCTCTGTATTTGCTTTTTCAATTGCTACTTGTATTTTTGCTCTATCATAATCAACAGCTCTTCCATCCCTTTTAATAACTTTCATTTTACATTTCCTCCTTAAATAAGTATGTACTTATTATATATCAAAAAAAACTTTTTTCTGTTGCAAAAGCAACAAATTATGAAATATAAATCTTATTCCTCTATTTCTATAGCTTTCAAGAAATATTACATTTATATTACAAAAATATTACAAGTTTATTTCTGCTTTTTTGTTGTTTTTTGTTGTTTTTTACTGTATAATGTTTATGTATAATAAAGGAGCAAAATATATGAGTATTAGTTTTAACTTAGGAAATTTTATTTCTGATTTTTCTGCAACATGTAATAAAGTTCAATGCAAAACTTTTTTAAAAGGTGAAATAATTACTACCTATATCCAAAAGCGTAATCAATTATGTATATTAACATCTGGAATAGCTGATTTAGTTAGATATGATCTAAATGGAAATAGAACTATTGTAGAACATTTTTCTAAAAATGCTTTATTTGGAGAAGTTTTTTATAATGTAACAACAAATAATGAACTTTTGGTAGAAGCCAAGTCTAATTGTACTGTTCTTTTTTATATTTATGATGATATGTTTCAAAAATGTAAAACTAATTGTAAATTTCATCAATTATTATCCGAAAATCTACCAGAATTAATTTTAAATAAAGTAACAGAATTAAATATGAGAATAGAACTTTTAACAAAAAGATCTACTAGGGATAAGTTATTAGGTTATTTTTCATTAATATCTACTAGAAATTTAAATACAAGTTTTGAACTACCGCTTTCGCTTACTGATTTAGCAGATTATTTAAGTGTTGATAGAAGTGCTATGATGAGAGAATTAAAACTTTTAAAGGAAGATGGAATTATTGAAAAAAGTGGTAATAGAATCAAATTAAATAGAAATTAAAAGACTATCTAAAATATATATTTAATTTTAGTATAGTCTCTTTATCATTTATATTTATTTTTTTATAGATAATATTTTATATTTCATTGTTCCTGCAGGTGCTTTTACTTCTACTGTTTGTTTTTTCTTAGCACCTAATAATGCTTCTCCTAATGGAGATTCATTAGATATTTTATTTTCTGCTAAATTTACTTCTGTTGATCCTACTATTGTATATTCAATTTCTTCATCAAATTCCATATCTAATACCTTTACTATATTTCCTATTTGTACTGTTTCTGTATCTATATCTTTTTCATCTATTATTTTTGCATGTCTTAATTTATTTTCTAATTCTGCTATTCTTACTTCGTTTTCTGCTTGTGCGTTTTTGGCTTCATCATATTCAGAATTTTCTGATAAATCTCCAAATCCTAATGCAACTTTAATTCTATCTGCAATTTCTGCTCTTTTTTCTGTTTTTAAATAATTCAATTCTTTATCTAAATTATCATATCCTTCTTGTGTTAAAATTACTTCTTTTTCTTCCATAGTAATCTCCTCCTTATGTTTTACTATTTTTCGTACCTAATTATATTACGGCAAAAAATAAAATTTGTCAATACAAATTTTATTTTTTTAATTTTATCAGACAATAATCATAGCTTTCTAAATCTAATTAATTCAAATTTAATAAATTATATAAAATTTGGTATGAATATGTTAAAACTTAATTAACTATTTATTCTTAAAATTTTTCAAATTTTATTTTAATCTTTTAATAGTTCCTTAAAATTCTTCATATAACTAGCCCCTGAAAATATGGTTGCTATAACTTGAACTATCATCATTAGAGTTACTGCTATATTTAATATTAATGGCCATCCTTGTAATGTTCCTTTGAAACAATCTCCAAATGAATTTAAATCAATAAAGGCTAAAATTATTGCTAACATTTGTGTAACTGTTTTTAGTTTTCCCCATATTGATGCTGCAATTACTTTTCCATTCTCTTCTACTGCTATTAATCTATATCCTGAAACCATAAATTCTCTTGCTAGTACAATTATTGGTATCCAAGCTGGAACTTTTCCAAATTCAACTAACATTACTAATGCTGATAGTACTAATATTTTATCTGCTAAAGGATCTAAAAATTTTCCAAATGTAGTAATTTGATTTCTACTTCTTGCAATATATCCATCTAGTTTATCTGTTAATGATGCTATTATAAATATTAAATCTACGATTATAAAACTTATAGGTATCCCTAAAAATTCTCCTGGTATTCCTAATAATGGTATTATTACCATTATTGGAACTAATATAACTCTAAAAATTGTTAATTTATTAGCTAAATTCATTTCTTTTCCCACCTTGTTCAATTCTTTTCATTAATTTCCTATTTTAACATTTGAATTGCCTTTTGTAATTGTGTATCATCTTTTTCTTCTATTTCTAATACATTTTCCAAGTCTTCTGGTAATTCTACTTTTTCGTCTGGCTCTATTCCTACTTTATTTATTTCTGTTTTATTAGGTGTCAAATATTTTTCTGTTGTTATTTTTATTCCACTACCATCTGGCAATGTTAATATTTCTTGAATGACACCTTTACCATATGTTTTTACTCCAACAATTTTAGCTTTTCCTAAATCTTTTAAAGCTCCTGCTAAAATTTCTGATGAACTTGCAGTATTTTCATTTGTTAATAATATAATTGGCATATTTATTATTGGTGCATTTTCTGATTTTTTTACTACTTCTTTATTTTCTTTATCTACCTCATAAAGTAATACTGAATCTTTTTCTGCTATATAATCTGCTATTTTTAAAGCTTCGTCTACTATTCCTCCACCATTATTTCTTAAATCAATAATTAATGATTTTGCTCCTTGTTTTTGTAAATTTTCAAAGTTTTTCTTAAAATCTTCTGATGTATTTTCATCAAATGATGTGAATTTTATATATCCAATATTACTTTCTAGCATTTTACTTTCTACTGGATTTACAGTTACACTTTCTCTTTTTATTTCTAACTCTAATGTTTCATTTCCTCTTTGTAATTTTAGTTTTACTGTTGTTCCTGCTTCTCCTTTTATTTTTGAGCTTATTGTATTCATATCATTTGCAGTACATTCTTGCCCATCTACTGCTAAGATTAAATCTCCTGCTTGAACTCCTGCCTTCTCTGCTGGGCTATTTTTTATTGGAGCTACTATCATTATTTTATCAGTTTTTTTATCTTGTATCATATATATTCCTATACCGACAAAATTCCCTTTGGTATCTTCCATATATTCTTGCATTTCTTCCTTAGATATATATTCAGTATATTTATCTCCTACTCCTTCAATATATCCTCTTATTGCACCTTCTTTTAAATCTTCTTCATTTATTTCTCCTAAATAATATTTATCAAGTATTGCTTTATATGTGTCTAAAGAGTTTGCTATATCTTTACTTTCACTAGATGCTGAAAGTAATAAATGTTTATTCAAATTATCTCCTTTTACAAAATATTGATACAGTCCTATTGATGTTATCATAAAAGTTATAAAAGCTACTAATACTATTAACATTATAATTTTATATACTTTATATCTCTTCTTTTCTTCCATTATACATTTTACAACATTATATAAATAATATTGCACTCCTTTTTATTATTTAGGTTTTTTACAAGAAGATAAGCCTATAAACTTCTT
>CAJMRU010000043.1 GCA_905215845.1 uncultured bacterium | reverse complement strand
TGATATAGAAACAAAAATACCAAAAGAAATAGAACAAGAATGTAAAATAGAAACAAAACAATTTATGGGAAGAAAAATATTTATATTGAAAGATAAAAATGCTACATCTAATAGTAAATATATATTATATTTTCATGGTGGCTCATATGTGGCAGAAGCAACACAAAATCATTTTGACTTTTTAGAAAAAATAGTAAAAGACACTAAATATACAATAATTATGCCAGATTATCCATTAACTCCTAAATATACATATGACGATGTTTTTGATATGGCAGTACCATTATATAAAGAAATAATATCAAAAATAGACTATAATGATTTAATACTTATGGGAGATTCAGCAGGAGGAGGTTTGGCCTTAGGCTTATATGAGAAAATAGCAAATGATTTTATAGATATACCATCAAAAACAATACTAATTTCTCCTTGGTTAGATGTAAAAATGCAAAATGAGAATATAAATGAAGTTTCAAAAAATGATGATATTTTAAGCAAAGAAAAATTAATACTTGCAGGAAGAGCATATGCAGGAAAAGATGGAATGGATAAGTATTTAGTGAATCCAATAATGGGTGATTTATCAAAACTAAACAATATAAGTATATTTACAGGAACATATGATATTTTAAATCCAGATGCTATGCTTTTAAAAGAAAAAGCAGATAAAGTAGGTGGAAATGTAAAATTAAAAGTATATGATAAAGCAAAACATATATGGTTAATTGACAATAATTCAGATGCAGAAATAACCACCAAAGCATATAATGATTTATTAGAAGAATTAAGAAATGAAGGTGAATAGCCAAATGAAAAAAGAAAAATTATATTGGAGAAGATTAGATAACTCAGCAAAAATATTTCCTATTTCTGCGGGAAAAAGATATAGTACAGTTTTTAGATTATCAGCAATTTTAACAGAGGTTGTAGAACCAAATGCATTAAAGGAAGCTGTTAATAAAGCTTTAAAGCAATATAAGTTTTTTAAAGTAAGAATGAAAGATGGCTTTTTTTGGAATTATTTAGAATATAATCCTAAAGAGCCAATTATAGAAAAAGAAAAGGAATATCCTTGCACATATATAGAGCCAACTAGAAATAATGGATATTTATTTAAAGTTACATATTTTGAAAAAAAGATAAATATAGATATATTTCATTCTTTAACAGATGGGAATAGTGGAGTGACCTTTTTTAGAGAAATTATATATAACTACATAGAATTAACACATAAAGAAGAATTTAAAGAAGAACTAAGAACTACTAAAAAAATAGATTTATCAGCAGAAGATAGTTATATAAAAAATTATGATAAAAAAACTAAAAACAATAGCTCAAGTAAAAAAGCATATCAATTAGAAGGAAAGAAAACAAAATTTGGAGCAATTTCTGCAATACATGAATTTATTAATATTGAACAATTAAAAAATGAATGTAAGAAAAAAGATGCAACAGTAACACAATATTTAACAGCAGTATTAATTTATTCAATATATGAAGCAAATTATCTAAAAGCTAGAAAAAATAATGCTAAAAAACCAATAAAAGTTTGTATACCTGTAAACTTAAAAAAATACTTTCCATCAAATACAATTTCTAATTTTTTCTCATATATTACATTAGAATCTGATATGAAAGATAAAAAGATGAGTGAATTTGATAATATTTTAGAATTTGTAAAAAAAGACTTTAAAACAAAATTAACAGAAAACGAAATACAAAAAACTATGTCATCAAATGTAAAATTAGGTATAAATCCAATAATAAAAAGAATACCATTAATTTTGAAGAAACCATTGGTAAGACTTAGTTATATAGAAATTAGAAAATACACTACAACTACATTTTCAAATATAGGAAGAATAGGTATTATAGGAAAATATCAAAAATATATAGAAAGTTTTTTGATGTTAATTGCACCAGAACCAGTAGAAAAAATTAAATGTTCAGCCTGTTCATTTGAAGATAAAATTGTCTTTACATTTACGTCGATTTTAGGAAATTGTGACATAGAAAAGTTTTTTTATGAGTTTTTAATTAAGAAGGGTATAGAAGTAACAATAGAAAGTAATGGGATTTTAGATATTAAAACTGATAATAATTTTTAAAAATTAGAAGGGAATAAAAATATGTTATATCCTCAAAAGTTAAGTAGCAAGAAAAGTGAGTTAATAATAAAAATAGCAATGCTAATATCTATTATAATAGCATTAATATTAGTAATTATAAATAGATTAACAAACCAAGAGATACATTGGGCAGCTCTAGCAAATGCTGGAATTATATACGCTTGGATAACAATTATATATTCTATAAATAGAAGAACAAATATTGCAGGTCATGTATTAGTTCAATTAATAGCAATAGCAGTTTTGACTACATATATTGATTATAGAATAGGTTTTAAAGGCTGGTCTTTAGAAATGGCTATACCAATAATGATAATAGTTGCGAATATAACAATGTTGATATTGACGATTGTAAGTTACAAAAGATATGTCAAATATGCAATTTACCAGCTAATTATATGTATTCTTAGTTTAATTCCAATTTATTTTATATATGAACATATGGTATTAAATATGGTATTAAGCTATGTTGCAATAGGAATTTCTATTTTGAATTTTATATTAACAATTATTTTATGTGCTAGAGATGTAAAAGAAGCGATAATAATAAAATTTCATACTTGAAAGAGCCCCTAAGAAAAAGGGGCTCTTTGAAGGATTATAAAGATTCTGCATAAGTAATTGCATTATCTTCAAGATTTTGAGAAAAAATACCGGGTCTAACATACAAAGATTCAAATATTAAGGCTGCTTCGACAGGATTTTGCACAGAATTCCAATCTTCTATGGTGTAGTCATTGTAATTTATTAATTGGAAATTGGTTGAAGTTTCAGAGATTTCTTCAATGATATAATCTAACTGAACATAGAAATCTTCAACTGATTTACTGTTTTGAGTTGCAAAATCTTTTAACTTATCAGCTCTGATATAGCTCCAGCACATAAGACCAATTGTATTAGGAGTAGTTTCATGAATAGTAGTATCGAAATTTGATTGAGTCTTAATATTGGAAATAATTCCAATTATTTGTGCAGAAGATAAATCAGTGTTAGCTTCCAAATAATTGTAAGCCTCAATAGCTTTTTCATCAGCTGATACATTCTTATTTTTAAATATGGATAAACCAAAAGCAATAATAAGAATGCATAGAGCACTTATACCACTGAGTGCCAGAATCCGTTTTTTCATTTCATTTGTTTTCATAAGTAATTCCTCCTTGAAAAGATAAATTTTTATATACAAATTCATTATATCATGAATTTACATAAAAATCAAAAAGCAGATTATTTACAACTTTGGGTTGAAATATGTAAGAAATTATAGTAAAATATTTCTTAGAAGGGAAGAGATAATGCAAGAAAAAGAATATATAAAAGTAGGTAAATTAAATATAAAACTTTAATAAAATAAAAAGGAATAAAAAAGAAAATTTATTATTTGAAAAACTAGACAATTATGAATAAAAGTTGTATAATAGAAGTACAATATAAGTAGTTATTTGAGGTGGTAAATTGTGTCAACCACACACCCTATGGGTCAAAAGAGATGTAGGAAATGATACACCTACCAAATAACTAACAAGTTAAAAAGGGCTATGGAAACATAGCTCTTTAAAGTGGAAGAAAAGTAAAATAAGAAAAAATTGAGGGGGTAAAAAATGATAAAAAAATTAGCAAGTTATGTAAAAGAATACAAAAAATACGCAATATTAACACCAATATTTGTAATATTAGAAGTAGTAATGGAAGTAATAATACCTCTATTAATGGCCAAAATTATAGATGTTGGGATACAAAACAATGATATAAAATATATATTAGAAATAGGAGCTTTATTAATAGTTTCAGCAATTATGTCATTAATTTTTGGAATGTTATCAGGAAAATTTGCAGCAAAAGCATCAGCAGGATATTCTAAGAATTTAAGAAAAGCAATGTTCCATAAAATTCAAGACTATTCTTTTGAAAATATTGATAAATTTTCTACATCTAGTTTAGTAACAAGAATGACAACAGATGTTACAAATGTTCAAATGGCTTTTCAAATGATTATTAGAATTTTAGTAAGAGGACCAATAATGATGATTTTTGCATTACTAATGGTTTTATCAATAAATGCAAAGATATCACTAATATTTTTTATAGCAATTCCAGTATTAGGCGCTGTTTTAATGTTTATAACATTAAAAGCACATCCAAATTTTGAAAAGGTATTTAAAAAATATGATAAATTAAATAGAGTCGTTCAAGAAAACTTAGGAGCAATAAGAGTAGTAAAAGCATATGTAAGAGAAAAACATGAAAATAAAAAATTCAAGGAAGTAAATGATGAGGTATATACAAATTTCAAAAAAGCAGAAAAGATAGTTGCCTTTAATGCACCAGCTATGCAATTAACAATATATACATGTATTTTATTAATATCTTGGATTGGCTCAAAAACAATAGTAGCAGGAGGAATGCAAACAGGAGAATTATCAAGTATTGTAACATATGCTTGGCAAATATTAACTAGTTTAATGATGCTTTCAATGGTGTTTGTAATGGTAGTTATGGCACAATCATCAGCAGAAAGAATTATAGAAGTAATAGATGAAGAACCTATAATAAAAAATAAAGAAAATGCAATCAAAGAAGTTAAAGATGCCTCTATTGAATTTGAAAATGTAACATTTGCATATAGCGATGAGGAAGAAGAAGGAAAAAATGCTTTAGAAAATATTAACTTAAAGATAAAATCAGGAGAAACCATAGGAATAATTGGTGGAACAGGAAGTTCAAAATCTTCATTAGTGCAATTAATACCAAGACTATATGATGTAACAAAAGGAAAAGTAAAAGTAGGAGGAATAGATGTAAGAAATTACGATATAAAAGCCTTAAGAGATTCAGTAGCAATGGTATTGCAAAAAAATGTACTATTTTCTGGTACGATTTCAGAGAACTTAAGATGGGGAAAGAAAGACGCAGATGAAGAAGAACTTCAAGAGATATGCAAATTATCACAAGCAGATAGTTTTATACAAGAGTTTCCAAGTAAATATGATACTTTATTAGACCAAGGTGGAACAAATGTATCAGGAGGACAAAAACAGAGAATTTGTATAGCAAGAGCAATTTTAAAACAACCTAAGATTTTAATTTTAGACGATTCAACCAGTGCAGTAGATACTAAAACAGATGCATTAATTAGAAGAGCTTTTAGAGAAAAAATACCAAATACAACGAAGATAATAATAGCTCAAAGAGTTTCTTCGATAGAAGATGCTGACCAAATAGTAGTGCTTAATGAAGGAAGAATAGATGGAATAGGAACATCAAAAGAATTATTAGAAACAAACCAAATATATAAAGAAGTATATGAATCACAAATGAAGGGAGGAGATGACAATGAATAAGAAAAATGGAAAAATCAATACCATAAAAAGATTATTAAAATATGTAACAAGCACATATAAATTACAATTAGTAATAGTTTTAATAAGTATCATAGTAAGTGCATTAGTAGGAGTTGCAGGAATCCAATTTTTAAAATATTTAATAGATGATTTTATAATTCCATTAGTAAATAGTCAAAATCCTGATTTTGGACCATTGTTACAAGTGATTTTAATAATGGGAGGAATATACCTAGTAGGGGTTCTAGGAACATATATATATAACAGATTAATGATAAATATATCACAAGGAGCCTTAAATAAAATTCGTGAAGAAATGTTTGAACATATGCAAAAACTACCAATAAGATATTTTGATAGTAGACCTCATGGAGAAATAATGAGTACATATACAAATGATGTAGATACTTTAAGACAAATGCTTAGTCAAAGTATACCACAAGTATTTTCAGCATTAGTATCAATGATAACTATATTAATATCAATGTTTGCGACAAATGTATATTTAACATTACTAGTATTAGCAATGGTTGTATTAATGATATTTGTTTCAAAATATTTAGGTGGAAATAGTTCAAGATATTTTATAAAACAACAAGAAGACTTAGGAAAAGTAGATGGATACATTGAAGAAATGATGCAAGGACAAAAAGTAATAAAGGTATTTAACCATGAGGAAGAAACAAAAAAGAAATTTGACGAATTAAATGAACAGTTATGTGATAGTGTTACAAATGCAAATACTTATGCAAATATTTTAATGCCATGTATAATGAATATAGGAAATTTAGGATATGTATTAGTAGCAGTAGTAGGAGGAATATTATCAATAAATGGAATATTAACAATAGGTAGTATTGCTGCATTTTTACAATTTGTAAAAGCATTTACAAGTCCTTTGGGACAAGTATCTCAACAAATGAACTCAATAGTTATGGCACTTGCAGGAGCAGAAAGAATATTTAACCTAATAGATGAAGAAGTTGAACAAGATGAAGGATATGTAACACTTGTAAATGCAAAAATGGAAGATGGAAAAATAATAGAAACAGAAGAAAGAACAGGAATGTGGGCATGGAAACATCCTCATAAAGATGGAAGAATAACATATACAAGACTTCGTGGACAAGTAGAATTTGAAAACGTACAATTTGGATATGTTGAACATAAAAGAATATTACATGATATAACATTAAAAGCAAAAGAAGGTCAAAAAGTTTCCTTTGTAGGAGCAACAGGAGCAGGAAAAACAACAATAACAAATTTAATAAATAGATTTTATGATATTCAAGAAGGTAAAATAAGATATGATAGAATAAATATTAGAAAAATAAAGAAAGATGACTTAAGAAGGTCATTAGGAATGGTATTGCAAGATACTAGTTTATTTACAGGTACTATAAAAGAAAATATAAGATATGGAAATTTAGATGCAACAGATGAAGAAGTATATGAGGCTGCTAAATTATCAAATGCAGATAAATTTATAAAACATCTACCACATGGATATGATACTGTAATAACAGGAAATGGAGAAGGTCTATCACAAGGACAAAGACAATTATTATCAATAGCAAGAGCAGCATTAAATAATCCTCCAGTATTAATATTAGATGAAGCTACTTCTAGTATAGATACAAGAACAGAAAAGATTGTTCAAGATGGTATGGATAAGTTGATGAAAGGTAGAACAGTTTTTGTAATAGCGCATAGATTGTCAACTATAAGAAATTCGGATTTGATTATGGTATTAGACCATGGAAGAATTATAGAAAGAGGAAATCATGAAGAATTAATAGGAAATAAGGGTACATATTATGGATTATATACAGGGGCTATTGAAATTGATTAAGTAAAAAATAATCTTATTATGAATAAATTTTGTAAAATATTTTTAATGAGGGTGAAAAGATGATACATCTTCTAAATAATATTAAAAGTAAAAGTTATAATATTGATTTTTATAATGGCGGGAAGTTAAATTCTCGTCATTATTATTTAACAGTTATT
>CAJMRU010000042.1 GCA_905215845.1 uncultured bacterium | reverse complement strand
ATCTAATTCACTCTTATTAATTGCTTTAATTTCATAAGTTACTTCTAATTTTGAACCTTCTATTAATTCATTATCCATTTCTAATTTTATAAATCCATTCTTTGGATCTTTGTCATTTGATGGTCCCATATAGATTATACCGTCTTTTAAACCTGTTATATTTCCTTCTTCATCTATTTCTAGGTCTGCAATTACTTGTCCATTTGCTAATGTTACTTTCATTGTTTTTACTCTTTTCTTAAGGTCTATTTGTTGCCTTGCTCTTTCAACTATTCCAAAATCAACATTGTTTATTTTATATACATATTTATCTCCTGATGAAGCTGTTGTTGTTGTATCATATTCTATAGTTACTCCCATTGTTGGTGTAGTTGAATCCATTTTTGTTCTAGTATATTTCTTTTCACCTTTTTCAAGAATCTTCATTTCTTCATCAATTTGTACTCTTGAGCCTTTTGGTGCTTCTTGATCTTTATTATAATTATCTATAGCGTCTGTTAATCTTGTATCTACATCATTCTTATACCATTCTTTATTATTTTGATCTCTTGATTTATCATATATTGTTCCTTTATAGTTTTGAACTGTATATGTCTCATCTCCCCAAGTATATGTTAAAGTATAGTCTCCTGGTATAAATCCTGTAATTGTAAAGTTTCCATTTTCATCAGTTTTAGCTGTATATACTTTTTCACTTCCTGTATTTTCAGTTAATGTTACTTCTACACTTGCAATTCCTTTTTCACCTTCGTCATATTTTCCATTGCCTCTTCTTTCTTTGTTTGTTTGTAATTCAGGCATATTTGTTTCATCTAGGAATACTGTTCCTGCTAATTCTCTTGCATCTGCAATTTCTAATTGTAATGATGGGCTAGAGTCTGTATCATCTTCATATGTTGTTTTATCTCCTGGTTTTGCATTTCCTGGATTTGAGTCTACATCAATTCCTGCATATGCTTTTCCATCTTCTCCAAATGTTGAGTAAGAATTTATTTCTACTACATTGTCTAAGTTTTCTCCATTATTCATTATATTTATTATTGCTTCTCTACTTAATTCAAATTGTACATATATTTCATGTGTTTTTTGTGCATCTATTTTAGCATTAGTATTTATGATTACCTTTGAATATTCATTATTGTAATCAGAAGTTTCAAAGTTTATATCTCCAGTAATATTACTTGTTTTTTCATCTTTGTTAGTTCCTATTGCAACTATTGAATATTTACTATCATAATAATCTACTAGACTGTTAATTTGTGATGTTAAATTTGTTGACTCATTTCTTATTGCAATTTTATATGTTAAATATGCTTTTAATTCTTTGCTCTTATCTTTTTCATTTACATATTCATAATCAGCTTTATAAATTGGTCTTGTATATTTCATATCACCATATTTATTTCCAAATTTTACTCCAACATTAAATCCGTCGCCATATTCTCCTTGGTTTTTAAATCTTTGTGCATATTCATAAATATGTTCATAACCGTTAATAGTAAGTTTTACATTATCTAAATCTTTAATTAGTGCTAAATCTGGTTGTTCTCTTCTATATAATCCTAAGTTTATATATTTTATTTCTTCTTGTCCATATTCAAAATGTTCTTTAATTATATATTTAGGTTCATTAGTATTTGATGTTATTGTAAACTGTCCATTATTTATAAATGTAGATGTATGTTTTTCTGTATCTTTTTCATAAGATAAATCGTGTTTTTTATTTCCATTTTGATCTAATGTATGGCCAGTATTATCCCCATTTCCTAATATTGTACTAAATCCATTATTAAATTCTTCTCTTGTTTGAGGATTTTCTGCTGCTTTAGAACCATTATCCTTATCTATATGTGGTACTACATTTGTATATGTAATTCCATCATATTCAAACTCTATATAATAGTTTTCTAATTGTGCTATTTCAACATCTACAAATAAATATGCTCCTTTTTCATCAGTTTTAGACTCTTTAATTACATTCCCTGATTTATCTTTTAATCTAACAGTTATTCCTGGAATTAAAATGTCATATTCATCATAGTCATTATCTTTAAATAAATCATTTCTTAAAGATTGCTTTCCAAAAATTTTATCTTCCCATACATATCCTGAAAGTTTCACATATATTTGCTTGTTTTCTATTATGAAGTCTGTTGTTTTATCTACTACAACTGTTTCTTGTACACCATCTTTTATAAATTCATATCCATAATTTGGATTTTTTGTTTCATAAGCTGTATATGTACCTACTATTAAATTTTCAATTAAAATTTCACCTTTTTCATTAGTGATAAATTCTGTAGCCTCCTCTTTTGATACATATGATATAGTTCCATCCGAATTTTGTTTTACATATTTATCCATATCATTGTTTTTAATATAAAATCCTACACCTCTTAAAAGTACATTATGGTTATCCTTATTTACCTTTATAACTTTTAAATTTCCCATTATGCTAATATCGTAATCAAAATCTGTCGTTAAATCTTTTTCCGCTTTATATGGTTCTCTAATTATCAAATTTTGATAATTGCTTCCACTTATTGAATCTAAAAACCATACTTTTGCAGCATTTATATCTACTTTTGCTTTCGCTGTTATTTTTGTTATTTTACTTACTCCTTGATCAGCTGGAAAAGATATATAAAAATCTTTTCCACTAGTCAAGTGATCAATTGTAAACCATACCTCATTTGTACCTTCAAAGCTACTAAATAACACTCCTTCTATTACTTTTCCATCTTGATTAAATACCTGTACATCGTTCATAGTTCCTGGAAAGCTCCAATTAAAAGGACCTACTCTTATATATGTTTTTTCATTTTTTTCACATGAAGTTGCTTTTATATTTTCTTTGTTTGTATTATCCTTCATTTCCATATTTTCAAGACTTTGTGCATATTCATTAGCTTGTGTATCTAGTTCTGAAGTATAATCTCCCCTTATTCCATTTGTGAATCCTAAATATAAACCTGCATGATATTGTCCTACATTATTCATCCAATCTGGAAGAATATTCCATACTCCATGAGCTACTGGTCCATTATCTTTTACTGGTCCATTATCGCCTTGTAATATTGTTGCAAATCTAGCATTATCAGGGTGTGTTATTGTCTTTCCTTCATGATCTGTTGAATCTTTTCCTTCTATTTTTACTTCAGAAATTATTTTATATGTTTGATTATCAAATAATTGTTGTCCTTTTTCTGCACAATATATATTGGGATCATTCCAATAGTCCTGTATAGTAATATCTACTATCTCTCCTACTGAATAGGCTTGTGATATTGTACATAAAATAGTTATAATTAAAATTATCATTAATAAAGTTATAAAAATCTTTTTTAATTTACTCATTATATAAATTACCTCCTTCCTTTTAATCTTCTTTATCATTTTTTCTCTTTACTATTATTGCTGCAATAACTCCTGAAGCCAATATAATTGTTACTATTAATCCTATTGACATGTACACTGCTTTACCTGTTTTAATACTTAAAATCATATCTGCTGAACTATAATCATTTTCATTTTTATCTTGATTTCCAGGTGTTGAATTTATGTCTGATAATCCTAAATCATTATATGCTTCTGCTATTTCAGCTCTATTATTTACTAGTCCAAGATTTTCTTCATTCATTTTTTTAGTTAATGTAAGAGTTAATGTTTTAGATTCTCCTGGCTCAATTTTGTCATTTCCAATACTTGAGTTATATAATGTATCGCCTGTTTGATACCAATCTTTATTCATTTCTGAGCTAAATTGTAAATCTTTTGGTATATAATCTGCTATTTTTCTAGCATATCCTGATACTTCACCTATATTAGAAACCTTTATTTTGTACTCTATTATAACTGTCGTTCCTTTTAATTGTTTTGCATCAATTTCTGCTTTTGCCATTTTTTCATCATTATATTCTTTTGTATTTGTTCCTGAAGAATTTTGAATTATTACTTTTGATATTGTTTTATCTAATTTTAAATCAAAGTCTTTAAGTTCTATCAAACCTATATCAATATTTGATATATCTGTATCTTCAATTTTTATAATATCCGTTGAAGCAATCTTTTGTTTTTTACCATCTACAGAAATTTCATTAAGTCTAACATCTGAATTTTGTAATTCACTAATTCCTTCTGCTTTATACTTAGTTAATGCATATTGTGAATTATTATATTCAAATATTGCTATATAATTTCCGTTTCCTAAATTACTTAGCACATATATTCCATTTTCATTAGTTGTTGCTTCTAATATTTTTCCATTTTTATCTGTTACTAATTTATTTGTATCTAAATTTAGTAATTTTACTTTTATATTATTTAATACTTTTTCATTTTCATCTTTTTTGCCATTTGCATTTTCATCAAACCATGCTATACCAGTAATATTTCTTTCACCTTTTGCTATATTGTTATCATCTACATCATTATTTCCATCTGTTCCTCCATTGTCTCCACCTTGATTTGACTCATTTGCTTTTATTATATGTGTTATTTCTTGAGTAGTAGCTATTTCTTTTCCATATACAGATGCTATTGCTTTATTTGTTATTGCTTCTGCATTATCTCTTGAATCTGAGTGATTTACCACTGTTGTTACTTTTATTTTTACTTCTCCTTCTGGTTCAATATCATTTAAAATCTCTATATAGTTATTCTTTGGAATTTCAATTTCTTTTCCATCTTTCTCTATCTTAGATATAGTTAATTGTGATGGCATTCTATCTTTTATTGTTAATCCTGATGTTCTAGATTTACTATTGTTTTTGATATTAATTGAATATTCAACTATATCTCCAGATTTTATATATTTGTCTTCAATATTAGCTGTCATTCCCATATCAACTTTAAAGCTATTTATGTTGTCTCTCCATAAATTAGAAGTATATTCTTTTTGTGCATCTACTGCTTTTATAGAAAAAGTTACTTCTTCTGATTTATTATCTAGCATTTGGTTTATTAACATGTTATAATCTAAGATTTTTACTTCTCCTGGTTGTAAATTTCCTATATTCATTTCTTCTGCATACTCAAGTACTTCTGAATCTAATTTATGTGTATTTCTCTTTACTTCAGTATTTCTTTCATTATTATCTTCATTCAAAATTTCGTTTTTAGTAATTGCTATCTGTTCTACTCCTGATACTAATTGCACTCTTTCTGGTCTTATATTATTAGAACTATTGGTTCTTATTTTTATATCTCTTTGTTCTTCAGATGATATATTTTCAATTATTGCAAAATATTCTACTGTTCCTAATTCATATAAGTCTACTGATCTATCTGTTACTTTCTTCACAGAAACTCTAATATTACCTGTTTCTGTTTTGCAATTTATCTCGTTCGATTTTTGAATTACATCTAAATATTTGGTTTCCACAGTATTTTTAATTGATGTACCTTCTTTTAAATCTTTATCTACTCTAAGTTCATATTCTAAATATTTTGTTTCTCCTACAGCCAAGCTGTCTATACTACCCTTGTACATATCTGTATCAACTTCTTCATAATATGAAGTTCCTGTATATTCGTAATTTTCTACTGGTTCTACTAATTTAGTACCTTGAGGTATTTTTGCTTCAATCTTAATATCTTCTACATCTTCAGATCCAGTATTTGAAACTTTAACTGTATATTTTATTACTTCACCATTTTTTATTACAGTAGCTTCATTAACATCTTTTTCTCCTATAACTGCCCCTAATGTTGTCTCTAATTTTGGTCCTACCCCTGTTTGCATTGTTATTGTTGTCGCTTTTATTGTATTATCTGCTTGTGTAGTTGAATTTGTATATGATATTTCATATCCTTCTTTTGCAATTTGATTGTATTCTAAGTTTTCTGGTATTTCTACTTTATATGTTCCTGTTATAGAAGTTTGTGCTTCTATATTATCTAATACAACTAAATATTTTTTTACTTCTTTTCTGTTATTTAATTCTTCTGTCCAGCCATTTTCTGGTTCTTGTAAGTCTTTTGTTGCATTTTCATTTTCTGAATAGTATACTTTTGCATTTTCAATGTCTATTCCATCTGAAACTTCCATATCTATGTTATTTTTTTCTGTTTTTGTTGGGAAAGTTCCTAATATACTTACATTTTCAATATTTTCTGGATTATTATTTATAATTTCAAATCCAACTTCAACACTTTTACTTGTTTTTCCTCTCTCTAATGCAATTTCTTCATTTTCTTCTTGTCCTATTGTTTCAACACCCAAATCTTTTATACTATTTATTGCTGTCACATCTTTTGGTGGTACTATTGAAATATCTGCTAATTTTTCTCCATTTTCACCTTCTGCATATGATGTTACATTTTCATTTGTATAATGCATTACAATTTTTTCATCTTTTGCTATTGATTTTCTATTTACATCTACTGTTGCATCTATTATTATGTCTGTCCCTTCAACTGTATTTTCTTTATATGTTTTTTGTTCTCCTTCTAGCTCTAAAACTATTTGTCTTCCTTCAACATAATAATTTTTTATTTTTAATTCTTCTTCATATAGTAAGCTTACATTATTTATATTAATATTTTCTACTTGTTCTGGTAACTCTATTTTTATTATTGGATTTTTATTTAAGTCATATTTTTCAGTATTTGTTTTTAATGTTACTTTCATTTCTAATTGATTAGCTACTACTGTTGATAATGTATCTTTATTTAGTTCCAATGTTGCTTCTGTTACAGATTCTTTTAATTGTATATCTGTTTCAATTTTCTTTTCTTCATTTGTTATAAAATCAATTCCTTTTATTTCATTTTCTGTTTCTTCTTCGTAATTGTATGATATTTTTGTATTTATTTTAGTTGCATTTTTTGTAGTCTTTGAGTCTGATTCTTTTATTGTTTTTACATTGTAGAAGCTTACGTCTCCTTCTTCTAAAGCTTCAGTTGTTATTATTTCTAGTGCACTTGGTTCTTTTCCTGTATAGTCTATTATTATGTTTCCATTTTCATCTGCAACTGAGTTTTTATCAACTGTTGCTAACAATATTCCATTTTCGTTAAGTACTTGTAAAGCTCCATTTTCCCCAAAAATTTTATTAAAATCTGATTTTGATATTATTGTTCTATTAAATACTATATTTGCATTTGTTTCTTGCTCATTTACCATATAGCTACTTTGATTTTCTTTAATTGAAATAGTTTTTGCTATATTTGCTAAATTGACTATTAATTTTGTTTCTGTATTAAATTTCCTATCTATTCCTGAATTTAATTTTCCTTTAAAAATTTCATTTTCACTATTAGTTGCTACAACTTCTATTGTTGAATCTACAACTTCTTCTGGTACTTCTAATTCTGTTTTATCAGCTACTATTTCTTTGCCATTTTGTAAAGTAACGTTTTCTTGTAATATAAATTTCTCGCCTTTTAAATCCACATCTTTATTGTATATATATGTTAAAACAACTTTTTCATTTCCTTGTTTCTTCCACAATATATTACTTTCTAATGGTTCATTTTTTAATATTATTTCAATTTCTCCATCTTTTTCATTTATTTC
>CAJMRU010000041.1 GCA_905215845.1 uncultured bacterium | reverse complement strand
AATTGATTTTTATTTTGAGGTTGTGAATTTATGGAATTTATATATACTTTTGGTTTGGCTTTTATTTTGATTTTTTTATCTGAGCTAGGCGATAAAACTCAATTGTTGGTTTTGTCTTTTTCTTCTAAAAGTAAAACGAAAAACATTTTACTTGGAGTTGCTTTAGGTACTTTTTTTAGTCACGGTCTTGCCATTCTTTTTGGTAGTAAGATTTCTGAATTGGCTAATCCTAAGGTTTCTTATTTTTTAAGTGTTTTTACTTATATTTCATTTGTTTTATTTGGAGTTTTGGGATTTATTTTTAAGAAAAAGGATAGTAATTCAAATTCTAGTGATTCGAATGATAGTAATTCTAATTTATTGAAAAAAATTTCTAAGTTTAAAATAAATTATGTTTTTATAATTGCTATTAGCATTTTTATAGGGGAACTTGGTGATAAAACTTTTCTTTCTTCTTTAGGGCTTGGATTACAATATCCTGATTTTAAGTTTTCTTTGATTCTTGGTTGTATTTTTGGTATGGTTGCTAGTAATGCTTTTTCTATTGTTTTTGGGAAACTTCTAATGCATAAGTTGAAACATGAAACTATTGAGTTTTTTTCTAATTTAGCTTTTATAGTTTTTGGAGGGTTGGGGTTAATATTTTTATAATGGTTTTTTATTGTTGAAAAATTAGATATTTAAATTTGTATATAATTTTTTTGAAATTAACGAAAAGAAGGCTTTTTTCAATGAATTTTTATTTAATTGTAAACTACAATAATTTCTAGTTAGTTGATAAAAAGGATCTTCCAAAAGGTGAGGTACTTTTTTATAGGATAAAGACATTAAAAAATTTTTAAATGTCTTTATCCTTGTATTTTTTGGTAATTATAGAAAATATTATGTAAATATGTTATAATAGAAGTATAAGGTACATACCTTTGTAAAAAATTTTTTCTATCACATATAATTAAGGAGGAAAAGCACATGAAAAGACAGGAAAAATTGAAAAATTTGATTCGGGAGGTGATAAATCTCATTATTAAATTCTTTAGCCCCTATGGTTTATCAGATGAGATGTTGACTATTCCTAGAAGCGTAAAGCAGATGGGATTTAAAGTAGGTTTCATGAATCTGGGAATGACCATAATTGCCCTTATTTTTGCATTTATGCTTAAAGTGACAAATATGTTGATTGAGTACAAGTTGATTTTACTTGGAATCATATTATTTATGTTGTATCGTGGTCAGCAAGTTGTAAGAGAAGCTTTTTATCTTTTTGAAAGCTCTGAAAGCAAGAAATTTGAACTCATTTTTGAAGATGAAATTGTATTCAGAGGTAGTCAAATTATTGGCAAGACAGCAAATAAGGTTTTGAAGTATGACACCTCAAATAAGTTGTATAAGGTAATGAGCAATGAATCGGTGTTAAATACTATTAAGAACTATTTGCAAAATCTTTGGAGACAGAAAATTCAACATACATTTGATGTATTTGAAATGATTAGTGTAATAATTATGCTAGTTGTAGCCATACTAACCAACACATCTATTTCACAAGTTATTTTTATTCCTTTGATTTTTATATTTGTGCTTATCTCTTTCTTCAGTTCAGCATATATTAGTTTGAACAGAGAAGCATACTATAAGAAACATAGAGAGTATAACAACGAACAGTCTTTGATAGTAAATGATTTACTTCGTGTTCCTGTAATTGTCAGAGATGACTTGGATATGAGAATCAATAAATTTCAAAAGACTGTCTTTGAAAGTAATGAGAATATTACAGAGTTTCACAATAAGATGAATCTTTCAAGATTGTTTGTAACAATAATGGAAGCATTTAGTCAGTATGGAATTATAATATTTTATCTGTTAGGAGTCGAATGGAGTAGTATCAATTTAGCGACTATAACAGAAATTACTGCAACACTTCTGATTGTTGAAACAGCATTAGGACAAATTAGTCGAATTGCAGAAACCTTGAACAACCACAATGAGAGGTTAATCATACTGGAAAAAGAAGAAAAAGATATGTCATTAATTTTGGATGTGTATCATAATGAATCTGCAAAGGTTTCTACATCTAAAGTTGTCGACAATATAATAATAAATCCTTTCTCAATTCAGTATTTGGAGGAATCTGAAAATGATAAACCTTTTACATTAATATCAAAGAAGCAAATACACATTAATAATGGCGAAGTTGTTATTCTGTATGGACCATCTGGTAGTGGTAAATCGACATTTATGAAGATGTTGACCGAAAGAATTAGATTGGAAAAAAGTACAGAAATTCCCTCAACATCACGCTTTTTGTTCTATGATGAAAAATTAAGGTTCGGTAGTTTGAGTATTTTTGAAGAGCTATTCTGTTGCAATGAGAATCCAGATCTTGCAAAAATGCAAAAGATTTTAGAGAATCTCCATTTATGGTATGAAATAAAGTCTAATTGCTTTGATGTATGGAAATGGATGAAAGAAAAACAATTCGAGCAATCGCTTTCAAATGGACAGAAACAGAGACTTATTCTGGCAAAGATGTTGTACTGGTTAGATGATGAAATTGATGTTATGGTCTTAGATGAATGTACTTCAGGTCTAGATGATAAAGCAGAATCTGATTCGGCTGATGCAGAAAGAATTTTGGAGTACATTGTGAGATATGCTAACAATGATAAAAAACGAATTGTAATTATCGCAACACATCAGAACATCGATGGATTCAAAAGTAATCTTGTTAATGAATACACGTTTAGAAACTTACAATTTGCAAAGGAGGGGGAATGTAATTTAGTAAAAGAGATTTAATACCTTCAATCTACTGTTTTTGGGATTAGGAGAGTGCAATGCACTTTCCTAATTTTTAAATAATGAAAAAATATTTAGATACTTATCGCTTGGAATGTAATATTGAATGCAGTGACACAAGTATAGAGGAATTTTCAGAAAGTTGGAGAAAATAAAAAAGGCTGAAAATAGCTACAAACATAAAAATAGAGACTGTAAAAGTCTCTAAATGTGGTCGAGGTGACAACTTTTTCAAACTACCACAAAGCCTTTATTTTTCAATGTTTTATGATACTATTTATATTTTAAAACATTTTTTTAAAACTCTTATTTTAGTATTAATCTAAAATTTATATTATTCAATTTTAAATGTACTTTATGCTCTTTCTCTTTTTAAATAATCAATCACTTTTTGAGTTTCTTTTTGTTTATAGTAATTATAAATATCTCCATAAGTATTTATTGTAGTTTCTATATTGGCATGTCCCATTAATTTTTGTAATACTGGTAAATCTACACCTGCCTCAATACATCTAGTTGCAAATGTATGTCTTAACATATGTGTATTTACTGGTTTTGTAATTCCTGCATTTTTACATATTCTCTTAAATGCTGAGTTGATTGTATTATCTACATATAATTGCCCATTTTCTTGGCAATAAAGAATTTTATTTTTATTCTCTATTTTATTATTTATGGAATCTTTTATAATATCTTCTGTTAATTCATTTATTTCAATATTTCTTTTTCCATTTTTTGTTTTAGTTGGACCAATAACTGTTTTCTTATTCCTATCTTTTGTTAATGTCTTTGTTATTTTTATCATTTTATTTTCTAAATCTATATCATCTGTATAATTTAATGCTAATACTTCACCGATTCTCATTCCAGTATATAAACACAGTAGTATAATGTTTTTATACCTTGATGAATGAGTTTCTAAATAATCTTCTAATTTGTTTTGTTCTGTAATTGTTAATGCAACTACATCTTTATCTTCTTTAAGACTTTTTGGTCTTTCTATTGCATTTATTCCTTCAAAAAAGTTGTTTATAATATGCATTCTATGACTTGCATACTCATATACATATTTTAACATTCTGTAATCTTTCTTTATTGTAGAATTAGACTTTACTCTTTCTTCTTGTAAAAAATCTTCAATTTGTTTTCTTGTTACTCTATCTATTGGAATATTTGCAAACTTGTATTTTTTTATTCTTGCAAGTGTTGACATATTTGTATTATAAGCATTTGCTTTTGTTTTACCCATCCTATATTTCGAGTCTTCTATTTCTTGTGCTAAGTTTGCTATTGTTTTTTCTGTTTTCTTAAATTCAATAGCATTTCCTGATTTTTTCATTTCCAGTTTGTATTTATACATTTTATCTAATGCTTCTTCTTCCGTACTTCCTGTGAATGTTTTCCTTATTGATGCACCTGTGGTTGCATCTTTGGCTATTGTTAAAGTTGCTTTGTGTTGTTCGTTAATATAAAACTTATCACATTTTTCGCTATCTTTACAAGTTTTACATTTCTCACATTTATTCATTTCTTTTTTACTTTTTCTATTATTACAAATAGATCTATCTTTACACTTCTTACATATAGGACACATTGGCAATCCAGAGTTCTTTTTCTCCGATTTTATAATATATGTTCCTACAGTATAACCTTTTGAATTCATATGATTTCCTCCATTTCATATTTTTTTGAGGAAATACCTTGCTCTATTTTTATTTTGGTAGTATAATAATTTTACAAACTCTTTGAACAGGGCATTTCCTGTTTAGCTTAGAAGATTTAAATGTTGCAGATTTAAGTCTTCTTATTTTTTACTCTACCATAATTCTTTTATGGCTTAAAAATTCATTCAGGCAGTCTGCTTTTACCCAAAATTTTCTACCAATTTTGATACTTGGAAATTCATCAGAATGGAATAATTGTAAACATTTCTGTTTTCCAATATGCAATAATTTACATACATCATCAGTAGAATATAATTTAATCTCAAAATCTTCAATATTCTGCATAATTTTGACCTCCTTTCCTTGACAATCTTTAACTAATATAGTATAAATATATTGTGAAAGATTTATCAAAACTTTTTAAAATTGTAAATTGATTATATAATCTTATTTTATATTTATCAACACATTTATAAAATAAATTTAAAATATTTCACATTTAGTTTTAGGGGGGACAAAAATGCGAAAATTACCTCAATATTCTTTTAATGAAGGATTTTATATATGGTTTGATATAAACTCTAAAGAAGAATATTATTCAACACCTTTATATATGTATAAAACTGATTTTGATGATGATTTAGATAATCATAGAAGAAAAATTATTCAAGAAAAAAATTTCTATAAAAAGAAACCAACCAAGAAAGATTCAGCACCAAAACATCCAGCTACTATTCTTTTCCCATTTGCTGAACAGTTTGGCTTACTTTTAGTAAATTTATTAAATGCTGATTTTTCAACTTTTGATAATGCCTATAATACATTTTTCTATTTGTATGGATTCGAATTGCTAAAAGAATATATACCAGATAAAGAGTTAATAAATACATATTCAAACGAAGAAGAACTATTAAAAATAATGAAAAGAGTATATGAAGATAGTTATGGTTATTTAGAAGATATGCAATTTAACTATAGAAAATGTGTAGATTTTATATATAATTTAAATGGAAATGAAGAACTGAAAGAATGTAAACCAAGTTCAAAATTTATTTCCTCTTTAGTTACTCATCATAATGATGTATATTCATACTCAAGTGATATTGAAGTTATTTTAGATACATATTCAGATAAGTACTTAAAATATGGTAACCAATCTATAGAGAAGTTAACTAAAGAACTAGATAAAAATGAATCTTTTATATCAATAACTAATGTATATACAAGTGAAAAACTAAGCAATATTGTTTTTGTAGTATTAGAGCAATTTGTAAAAAATTCTAATTTGCCAATTAAGAGCTGTCAATATTGTGGTAGATACTTTGTTCCATCAGTTAGACAAGATGAATTATATTGTGATTTACCAAATGAAGATGGAAAAAGTTGTAGAGAAAAAGGAGCAAAACAAACATATAAAAAGAATTTAGAAAAAATACCTGCATTACTAGAATATAGAAAAGCATATCAAAAGAAGTTTATGGAAGTTGTTAGAAGTGATAATAATAAAAAATTGAAGAAGGAATTTGATAGTTGGAAAAAACTTGCACAAAGTAAGATAAGAGATTATAAGCAAAATAAAGTTACAGAAGATGAGTTGTATAAGTGGATGATGGAAAATAAATAATTATTGAAATAAAATTGGAAAATCACACCACAAGATTTATAAAGATTATCCAAACAATTTCAAAGTAAAAAATAGAAAGAAGGTATATAATATGACAGAAAAAGAAATCATAGATGCAATAGAATTTATGCAGAAATACCAAACAGAAACAGATAAGATTGAAGCAAAAACTGCTGAAATAGATTATCCCAAAAAATGTTATGATACAATATCTGCTTTTGCAAATAAATATGGTGGATTAATAATATTTGGTATAAATGAGAATAATAATTTTATAGAACAAGATGTATATGATGTAAGTGATTTGCAAAAGAAAATAACAGCATTATGTACAAATTCTATGGAGCCTAAACTAAGACCAGAATTTTTACCTATTACTTATAATAATAAAAAGTTATTAGCAGTAAAAATAGATGAAATTCCTCAAAATCAAAAACCTTGTTATTATAAAAGTGCTGGAATGAATAAAGGCTCATATATTAGAATAGGAGATTCTGATGAACCTATGACTGATTATGAAATATATAGTTTGCAAAGTTATAAAGATGGAATTCAAGAAGACTTAAGACCAATAAAAAGAGCTACTATTGAAGATTTAGACAAAGAAAAAATTTCAAATTATCTTGAAAAAGTAAAAAAAGATAAGCCAAATTTTTCAAAGTTTTCTGATGAAAAAATTCTCAAGTTAAGTGGTATTATAGAAAATAGTACAGGTATAATTTATCCTACTCTTTCTGGTATAATGATGTTTGGAGAATATCCTCAAGGATATTTACCACAACTATTTGTAGCTTGTGTAGTTGTTCCAGGAACTAAGTTAGGTGATGTAGGAGAAATGGGACAAAGATTTGATGATAATAAAAGGGTAGAAGGAACATTGGACGAAATGCTTGATCAAACACTATCTTTTATTAGAAGAAACATAGGTACAAAGGTAATTATTGATAATAATGGAAAAAGAGAAAATATTCCAGAATATCCAATGAAAGCATTAAGAGAAGCTGTAGCAAATGCATTAATTCATAGAGATTATAGCATTAGTAGAGAAAGTGCATATATCTATGTTCAAATATATGATAATAGAATTGAAATAATAAATCCTGGAGATTTATACGGAAATAACAGAATCGAAAATCTAGGAACTGATATGATGCTTGAAGCAAGAAATAAAAATATTGTTAGGTTATTAGAAGAAAAGGGAAATATTATAGAAAATAGACACACAGGAATTGCAACAATGAGAGAAGAAATGAAAAAAATGGGATTACCAGAACCTGAATTTGAATCATTAAGAGGTGATTTTAAAGTTACTTTTAGAAAAGAAAAAAATAAGATTAGTGAACAAAATAAAAATCAAGAATTCACTGAAAAGTTCACTGAAAAGTTCACTGAAAGATTCTCTGAAAATGAACAAAAAATATTAAATGAATTAATAAAAAATCCATATATAACACAAGTTCAATTAAGTGAATTATTAGGAATATCAAAAAGAAGCATTATCAAAAATATGAAAAAT
>CAJMRU010000040.1 GCA_905215845.1 uncultured bacterium | reverse complement strand
ATTTTATAAATTTTAAAATAAATTCTTTATAATTCTAAAATTAAAATACAGGGCTTTTCTTTTTTATTGTTATTCATTCTAAAATTAAAAAATATCGAAAAATATATAAAGTATATTTCTCAATATTTTCTGACTACATTTTAATATGAACTATTAATTATATTCTAGTACATTCCTTCCATTCCACCAGGCATTCCTTCATGTCCTCCACAGTTACATGACTTTTGTTCTGGTGCGTCTGTAACTAAGCTTTCTGTTGTTAATACCATTGAAGCTATTGATGCTGCATTTTGTAATGCACTTCTTGTTACTTTTGTTGGGTCTACTATTCCTGCCTTTTTCATGTCTACATATGTTTCTGAAGAAGCATCAAATCCTATTCCTACTTTTTCATGTTTTATTTTTTCTACTATAACTGCTGGTTCTAGTCCTGCATTTATAGATATTTGTTTAGCTGGTTCTTCTAAGGCTTTTAATACTATTTTTGCACCTAGTTGTTCTCCACCTTCTAAGCTATTTACTAATTTTTCTACTTCTGGAATTACATTTAATAATGCTGTTCCTCCTCCTGAAACTATACCTTCTTCTACTGCTGCTTTTGTAGCTGATAATGCATCTTCTATTCTTAATTTTTTGTCTTTCATTTCAACTTCTGTTGCAGCTCCAACTCCAATTACAGCTACTCCTCCTGCTATTTTAGCAAGTCTTTCTTGTAATTGTTCTTTGTCATAATCACTCTTTGTTTCATTTATTTGAGCTTTTATTTGTCCTACTCTGTCTGCTATTTGTTGTTTGTCTCCTGCTCCATCTACTATTATTGTATTTTCTTTTTGGACTTTAACTTGTTTTGCTCTTCCTAATTGTTCTATTGTTGTATCTTTTAGTTCTAATCCTAAATCTGATGTAATAACTTCTGCTCCTGTTAAAACTGCAATATCTTCTAACATAGCTTTTCTCTTATCACCAAATCCTGGTGCTTTTACTGCAACTACATTTAATACTCCTCTTAATTTATTTAATATTAATGTAGATAATGCTTCACCTTCCATATCATCACAAACTATTAATAGTTTTCCTGATTCTTGCATTAAGCTTTCTAATAATGGTAATATTTCTTGTATATTACTTATTTTTTTGTCTGTTAATAATATATATGGATTATCTAATATAGCTTCCATTTTTTCTGTATCAGTTGCCATATATGGTGATAAGTAACCTTTGTCAAATTGCATTCCTTCAACAACATTTAATTCTGTGTTTGAAGTTTTTGATTCTTCAATTGTAATTACTCCATCTTTTGAAACTTTTTCCATAGCTTCTGCAATTAGATTTCCAACTTCTTCATTATTTGCAGAAATGCTTGCAACTCTTGCTATATCTTCTTTTCCATTAACTTCTGAACTAATTCCTTTTAGTCCTTCTACTGCACTTTTTACTGCTTTATCAATACCTCTTTTTATTGCCATAGGGTCTGCTCCAGCTGCAACATTTTTTACTCCTTCTTTTATCATACTTTGAGCTAAAACTGTTGCTGTTGTAGTTCCATCTCCTGCAACATCATTAGTTTTTGTTGATACTTCTTTAACTAATCTTGCTCCCATGTTTTCAAATTTATCTTCTAATTCGATTTCTTTTGCTATTGTGACACCATCGTTAGTTATAAGTGGTGCTCCAAAGCTTTTATCTAATACTACATTTCTTCCTTTTGGTCCTAATGTTACTTTTACTGTGTCTGCTAATTTATTTACACCTTCTACTAAGGATTTTCTTGCATCTTCTCCAAATTTAATAACTTTTGCCATTTTATATCAAACTCCCTTCATTATCTTTTTTATTGAAATATTTCTAATTTATATACTTTATAAATTTAATCTCTATTCCACGATTGCTAAAATATCATTTTGTTTTATTATTATATATTCTTCGCCTTCGTATTTTACTTCTGTTCCAGAATATTTACTTACAATTACATTATCACCTTTTTTTACAATCATTGCTTCTGGCTTTCCATCTATAATGTCTCCATTACCAATTTCAATAACTTCCGCAATTTGTGGTTTTTCTTGTGCTGCTTGAGTTAATATAATTCCACTTTTTGTTGTTTCTTCGCCTTCTTTCATTTTAATTAATACTCTACTTCCTAATGGTTTAATCATTAAAATTACCTCCTTTTTTATTAGCACTCTTTCTATGTGACTGCTAATAATTTATACCCTTTTATTTTAATTGTCAATAGCATTTATTATTTTTTCACACAAAATTCACATAGATGGTTACAATTATTATTCTTCATAAATTGCAACACATAAAATATGAAACAATAATTAATTATAAAAATGTTAATTGTAACCATAACTATTGTATTAATTAGTTTTTAAATATATTCCTAATTATTTTTCACAATAATTTTTTCATCATCAGCACTAATTTTATTTACTTTTTCATTATCTAATTTTCCATCTAATATTTCTTCAGCCAAAGCATCTTCTAATACATTTTGTATAGTTCTTCTTAATGGTCTTGCTCCAAAATTTTTGTCTATTCCTTTACTTGCAATTAATTTTTTAACTTTTTGATCTAGTTCTATTTTAATTTTTTGTTCTTTTAGTCGATTTACTACTTCTTCTAGCATAATATCTATAATTTTATCAATTTCTGTATCATTTAGCTTATGGAATACAATTATTTCATCAATACGATTTATAAATTCTGGTCTTAATTCTCTTTTTAATGCTTCCATAACTTCTTTTTTTGTATCTTCATATTCTTTTTTAGCTTTTTCCTCTTCTTTGTTGTCTTCTTTATTTAATGAATTTGCTGAAAATCCTAATGATTTTTTATCAGTGATCAACCTAGCCCCAATATTTGATGTCATTATTATAACTGTATTTTTAAAATTAACTGTTCTTCCTTGGCTATCTGTTAATCTACCATCTTCTAAAATTTGAAGTAACATATTCATAACATCTGGATGTGCTTTTTCAATTTCATCAAATAGTACAACCGAATATGGTCTTCTTCTTATTTTTTCTGTTAATTGTCCACCTTCATCAAATCCAACATATCCTGGAGGAGATCCTATTAACTTAGAAACTGAATGTGCTTCCATATATTCAGACATATCTATTCTAATAATTGCATTTTCATCTCCAAATAAGCATTCTGCTAAAGCTTTAGATAATTCTGTTTTTCCTACTCCTGTTGGTCCTAAGAATAAGAATGAGCCTATTGGTCTTTTTGGGTCTTTTAATCCAACTCTGCCTCTTCTTATTGCTTTTGCAACAGCTTCAACAGCTTCGTTTTGACCTATAACTCTTTGGTGTAAATTTTTCTCTAAGTTTTTTAGTTTTTCATTTTCATTTTCTGTTATTTTCTTAGCTGGAATTCCAGTCCAACTTGCAATAACTTCTGCTATATTTTCTTCTGTAATATCTGTTATTGCCTTATTATTTTTATTTTTCCATTTCTTTTGTTCTTTTTCATATTTTGCTTTTAATTCTTTTTCTTTATCTCTTAGACTAGCTGCTTTTTCAAATTTTTGTGTTCTTACTGCTTCCTCTTTATCTTTACTTACATTTGAAATTTCTTCTTCTAATTCTTTTAAACTGTCTGGCTCTGTATATGTTTTTAACCTAGCTTTTGATGCTGCTTCATCTATTAAGTCAATAGCTTTATCTGGTAAAAATCTATCATTAATATATCTTACAGACATTTTTACCGCTGCTTCTATTGCTTCATCTGTTATTTTAACATTGTGATGTGCTTCATATTTGTCTCTTATACCTTTTAAAATTAAAATAGTATCTTTTTCAGATGGCTCATTTACAGTTACAGGACTAAATCTTCTTTCAAGAGCTGAATCTTTTTCTATGAACTTTCTGTATTCATTTAAAGTTGTTGCTCCTACTAATTGTATTTCTCCTCTTGCCAAAAGTGGCTTTAGAATATTTGCAGCATCTATTGCACCTTCTGCTGAGCCAGCTCCTACTATTGTATGAATTTCATCTATAAATAAAATTACATCTCCTACTTTTTTCACTTCTTCTAATGCCTTTTTTATTCTTTCTTCAAAATCTCCTCTATATTTTGCTCCAGCTACCATGCTAGATATATCAACAGTTACTACTCTTTTATCTTTTAAAATTTCTGGAACATCTCCTGTTACTATTTTTTCTGCGAGTCCCTCTACTACTGCTGTTTTTCCTACTCCTGGCTCACCTATTAAACATGGATTGTTTTTTGTTCTTCTTGATAAAATTTGAATTACTCTTTCTATTTCTTCTTTTCTTCCTATTATTGGGTCTAATTTTCCTTGTCTTGCTTTTTCTGTTAAATCTTCTCCAAATTGATTTAAGGTTGGAGTTTGATTATAGCTTCCTGTTTTCTTTGCATTAGAATTATTTTCATTATTAGAACTTAAATTTTCTCCTTCATTAATTACTCTAATTATTTCTCCATAAAATTTCGGAATATTTATATTTAATTCTAATAAAATTCTGGCTGCTATACTGTCTCCCTCTCTTAATAATCCTATTAATATATGTTCTGTTCCTATATAATTATATCCTAATTTTCTAGCTTCAATAAATGCATTTTCTATAACTCTTTTTGTTCTAGGAGTAAATCCTAAAGTTTCTTCAATTGGCTCTTCTCTTCCAACTAGTTCAACTGTTATATCTAATATGTCTTCAGGAGTTATTCCTTGTTTTTCTATAACTTTTGAAGCTACTCCGCTTCCTTCTTTAGCTAGTCCATATAAAATATGTTCTGTTCCTATATATCTATGCCCTAACTCAATTGCAGCATTATTAGCAATCTCTATTGCTTTTTTTGCTCTACTTGTAAAATTATATGTCATGTTTTATTACCTTCCTTTCCTTAATTTTTATTTTTAAATTTTTAATGTTACAAGAATACTGTATTTTATACTTTGAATACCTTGTCTTTGAGTATCTAAATACTTTACTAATACACTGTGAACTATTGCTTCACTTCTTGATTTGAGTCTAATTTATATATTCTTTGTATTTTAGTTAAAAGTTAGTATTACTTTTCCTTCAAAATTTGTTTTATAACTTCAGCTCTTTTCACATCTTGTTCGATTTTCCCAAAAGTTTCTCCTAATCTTTTTTGCATATTAGCTAGTTTTGTGTATAAATATAAGCTTTGAATTTGTGAATCTGTAACTTCTCTTAAAATTCCTAAATCTACTCCTAATTTTATATTTGAAAGTAATTCTAGGGTTTCTTCTTCTGAAATTTTTTTGCAATTAGTCAATATTCCAAAACTTCTATATATTTCATCTTCTAAGTCGATTCCTTCATTTGCTAAATATTTTCTTGCTTGTCTTTCATTTTTTATTATTTTTTCAGCTATTACTTTTATATTTTTTACTATTTCTTCTTCTGTAAGACCTAAAGTTTGTTTATTAGAAATTTGATATATGTCACCTATCAAATTTCCTTCTTTACTTGAGATTCCTTTTACTTCAACTCCAAAATTGCTTATTACTTGTAATACTTTCTTAATATTATTTGTTTTTTGTAATGCTGGTAAATGTAACATTACAGAAGCCTTTAATCCTGTACCTAAATTACTTGGATAAGCTGTTAAATATCCATATTTTTTACTTACACAATATCCCAAAACTTCTTCTAGTTTTTTGTCTAATTCTATTGCTAAGTTTAATGTATTTTCTAATTCTAATCCTGCACTATATACTTGTATTTTTAGATGGTCTTCTTCTCCTATCATTATACAAATATTTTCTTCATCATTTATTAATATACTTTTTTTATCTTGATTTTTATTTAAAAATTCTTCTGTTACAAGATTTTTTTCCAATAGACTGATTTTTGTTATCTCATCCATATCTTTTATTTTTAGATATTTTAATCCATAGCCTATTTCGTATATACTTTCTTTTATTTTATTTTCTAAATTTTCTAGCTCTTCACTAGATAAATTAAAACTATATCCATTAATATTTCTTGAAAATCTTATTCTTGTACTGATAGCCACATCAGACTCTTTTCCACTTTGTAAATACCAGTTCATAATTTCCCTTCTTTCATTACAAATTTAATCTTGATTTTTTTCTATTTCTTTTATCCTATCTCTGATTTTTGCTGCTTCTTCATATCTTTCATCTTTTATTGCTTCTTTTAATTCTAATTGCAAATTTTCTAATTCATTATTTTCTTTATTTACTACTTTTTCTTTATTTTCTAGATTTTTGTTATCAGTTTTCTCTTGTCTTTTTTCTATTTTACTGTCTAAAATTTTTCCAATTCTTCCTGTATGTCTATTACTATTTTGTATTTTTCTAATTATAGGATCTAATCTGTCTTCAAATACATCATAACAATTTGCACATCCTAATCTTCCTGTATTTACTATATCATCAAAGGTATATCCACACTCATTGCATTTTAATGTTTTTATATCATTAAATAATGGCATAAATTCTGGTGTTGCGAAATCTTCCATAAAATCTCCAAAAAAACTAGAAAAATCAATTGGCATTTTAAAATTAATTTCTCCTATTCCTAATTTTTTGCTACATTCCTCACATAAATTAAATTCTCTTTTTACTCCGTTAATATTTTCTGAGTATTTTACATTTGCTTCTTTTTTTCCACAATTATCACATAACATTTTAAATTCCTCCTTTATTCTAAATTTAATAACATGTTTTTAAATATTTTTGCTCGTAATTTATCTTTTATTTCTTTTGCTATTCCTAAAACATTATCACTTGTAGCTACTTTTAATAGCTTTGCTTCTTTTTTTGTAATAAGGTCATATGTTAAAAAATCACTAATCAAAATATCAACATCATTTGATGTCATTTCGTCTCCTATGTTTTTTATTATATGCATAAAATAATCTGACTTTGTGTTATTTACTTTTTTTATTGTTATATGACCTCCACCACCTCTTCTGCTTTCTACATAATACCCTTGTGATGGTTTAAATCTTGTTGCAATGACATAATTTATTTGCGACGGAACACAATTAAATTGTTCTGCTAGTTCATTTCTTTGAATTTCTACTAATTGATTATCTTCATCAAATAATTCTTTTATAAATTCTTCTATTAAGTCTGACATTCTCATTAGATTTGCCTCCTTTGTCTTTTTTATTTTACTTTTTAGTTTAATTCTTTTATTTCTAATTATAATTTTAATTCTTATTTTTGTTTTGACTTTGACTTTCTTTGACCTATATTAATATTATACTCCCTTCTTTTATATTTTCAATATATTTTTTTACCTTTTAGGGAGTATTTTTAACTATTTTTGATTATTTTTCTTACTTTTTCTATCTTTTTCTTTGTTTTTTGTCATATTTGCTAATTCTTCTGCTCTTTCTTTTTGGTTTGGTAAAGAAATCCAAGCAAAATACGAAGATACAAACTCTCCATATTTTGTTGCATCTTCGCCTACTTCATTTTTTATTATTTCTTTGTTTTTATCCATATGATACACTTACCTTTCTTTGTTTGTTATTTTAGGTATGTGCATTTTTGTTGGTTTTTATTCATTTTTTGTTTTAATAAGAAAAGTTACTAAAATTAAAAAGTTACATTATTTGCAAATCTTGATTTTAATTTATCTTTCGATTCTTGTGATAAGTTTAT